>JAVBOD010000097.1:0-28389 GCA_031551045.1 Bacteroidales bacterium | reverse complement strand
CGTTGTTTGCGTTCGCTGTCGTTTTGCGCTGCACGTACCCAAGGCGTTTCTTCCAGCAACAGCATTTTCAACTCTTCGTTCTTTTCCAAATTCGATTGCAACGCGCTGGGCTGATAGTTGCGCCAAATATCGAACACTTGTTTAATTTTCGGGTCGCTGTTCACAATATGAGTAGCAATACTGTTGGCATAGTAGCGGCTGAAAGCCTGCTCGGCACATTCGTACGGATATTCCATCATATACGGCAATGCCTGCACCGCATTCCATGCCGGATTGCTGGTAAACTCAATCGTGTACGAATAATTTCTCAGCGTCTTGCTACGATTGTTCAACAGTTTTGTAAACTCATATTTCTTCGTCTGATTACCACGGATAGGCAAGGGCAAACTTTCAGTAACCAACATACGGTTTGTCAGCACGGGAATCGTGCTTTCTTCGCCGTCGGAGAAATTTTCGCTGGTTGCGACAATACGATAAGTAATCGCCTGCAAGCCCTCCGGAATATGCATTTTCCAACTTATCGCTTTATTTCCTCCGGCAGTTAACGAGGTATTCTTTGTATCATCTTCCAATAATAATTTTTCGGAAACAGCCGTCATGGTTAACGCATCAAAGAATTGAACCGTTGTTTTCACATTCAACGTTTTATCGGAAATATTCGACAACTTAGCGCTGAAATAAATTTCGTCGTTTTCGCGGAAAAAGCGCGGAGCGTTAGTAAAAATCATCAGGTCTTTTTGCGTTACCAACTCTTTGGTAATACTGCCTACTTTCAAGTCCTTTGTCCAAGCCAAGCTTTGCATTTTCCAACGGGTTAACGCTTCGGGAACGGTAAAACTAATCACCGTTTCGCCTTTTTCATTCGTTTTTAGTTGCGGATAGAAGAAAGCGGTTTCATTAAAGTTTTTGCGGATTTGTACGGGTTGTTGAACCGTTTCGTTTTGTTTCAATTTTTGATTTTGCGCATCTTCCGAATCGTTAGACTCTTTCTCTACCGTACCCATTCCTCTAATCCGAATGGACTCTTCTTTTTTATCGGCATTAGCGATCATCAGTTGCACACCGGGCGCTTTCCCCTCCAATGCTTTTGTGCTAGAACGCGCACCATAGAGCGTTATCACCGTAGATTCTTCCATCACTATGCCATCATTTTCCCCCGTATATTCCGGCCTTAACAACCGGTCGTAATAGCGCTGCATATAATTCATCCACGGATAATTTTGCACCAATGGATTACTTCCTCTAAATCCAAACGCATTGCCGGTTTCCCACGAGAAGTAAATATGATTCGTATTCCACGGGAAAAAATTCCATCCATGCGGTGCAAAAACATCCAACGAAGCATCGTACATCGAAGCCAGTAATTCAGCTGCCACGGCATCGCCTTTTTTATCTTTAATCGTCACACGCCACTCCTCTTCCTGTCCGGGTTGTAGTTTGTCGCGGAACGTAGCAAATTCGATGTCTAATTCCTTGTTATCATAGGGCACTTGAACCACTTGTTCCGCGGTATAAGAACGATTATCCTTCACAAAAAACAGCTGTACGCCAAAGTTTCCGCGGTATTTTTCCGCTACCGGAATTTCAATTGTTTTTTGTTCATTGTTCAGTTGAACGATTTGGCGTTTCGTTACATTCTCCGCTTCTACGATTTCCATCACGGCATGCACGTTTTTATAAGCGCTTCCTATGGAAATTTTCAACACATCGTTCGGCTGTAATGTTGTATTCGACACGTTAAACCACAACGAAGCATTGCCCGGAATGGTTTTCTTGTTCATCGAAAATCCTTTGAAAACGTTGGTAATTGTTATCGCTTCGCCAAACGCATCTGTTGTTTTCAATTCCATTAAATACGTTCCCGGCGCCCAGGTGGTAATTTTAGCTATCGCATAATTGGTTGTATCTTTTGTATCGAACGAAAGTTGACATACCTGTACTGTTTTTTCCCATGTTTCCGGATTGTCTTCGTTATCATACACCGCATAAGGGAAGGCTTTTTCGAAGGCCGCACGCGAAAGTAGGAATTTGTCGGGGCGTGTCCAGCGGCGGTTTTGCAACACGCGGTCCGGCTCGCGCAATTTCCAAATAGTTACTATTCCTTCCGCAGGTTGCGGTTCGTTGTTCAAATTGGTAGCTGTAATTTCAATATTTTTAGTGATATCCAAATTCATTTCATCGGCCACATTCGTACTTATCAACAATGATTCATAACCCACCGAAACCCTTGTATTTGCTTCGTGTGTCTCGCCGTTGATATCGCTCACCGTGGCATAAACCGTGTAGGTGAAAACAGGTTTATCGCTCTTTGCAATGGCTGCGTCGGGCAAGGCGGTGAACAAAATATCGAATGTGCCGTCATCTTTCGTAACAGCCGTTCCGTTTATGATTTCCTGCGCAGGCGACGAAGGCATCGGGCTCCACCACCAGCGCCAATACGGATAACGCGCTTCGCGCACCACGCGATACGTTACATTGGCATCGCTCACGGCGCTTCCGGCATAAGCTTTGGCGTTGCCGGTTACCGTCACTTTTTCGCCTAAACGAACCGAACTTTTTACCGGATTGAATGTTACTTCAAACTTCGGCCGTTTATATTCTTCCACGCGGAACGATATATAACCGTTCGCATTATCGGCGCGAAGGCTCATCATGCCGGTCAATCCTGTAGCAGGCGCCGTAAAACTTCCGGCAAACGAACCGAATCCGTTGGTAGTAACATTCAACTCCGAAACCTTTTCGCCATTGGCATTATGGAACGTAACGCGCTGCTTGTAGTTCGGCACGATTTTCGTTTCTTTTTCCGCACCGCTGTTCTTCACTTGCAACACAATGCCTTTAAAATACACCGTTTGTCCGGGGCGGTAAATCGCACGGTCGGTAAAGAATGTCGTAGAATAATACGTTTGGTCCCGTTCGCCATACCGGTACAAATGCATCCCCTGTTCGTCGGCATAAGCATCTTTGCCGTTCGTGAAAAATAAATTCACATAACGGTAATCGCCCGTTGCTTTCATCGTGATAAATCCTTCGGCGTTCGTCGTAAAAACATCTCCGAATTTTATGGTATGACGCCGTTTGTCGTAATCATATTCACGGGTGTAGGTTTGCGCCTGTACGCCGTAAACCGGCTGGCCGGTCTCGCGATGCAAGACGAACACCGTAGCTTCGCCGCTATTTGTTTTTCGCACATAGCTGAGATTCGTAACCCAGATTTTACACTCGCTCACCATCGTGGAAGTCGCAGAGAATTTTTCATCGGTCGAACTTATCACGGCATAATATCCTTCTTTTAATCCGGGCAGCGCCAACTCCACAGTATGTTTCTGATAGTCGGCATCGTCGGGCAATGCTACATTCCACGCTTCAACTGCCGGTTGTTGCACATATGTATCCAGCATTTTTCCATCGATGTCGCGCGCTTGTAATTCTTTCTTATAATCCAATGCAATAATTTTGAAATATACTTTCGGAACATTCCGGTATTGCACACTTGCCAATATCGGCTTGTTCGGCAGCGCCGCGTCATCGGTTGTCACGTTCAACTCCGGACGAAGCAGTTCGTTTTTTAATACCAAACAATTTTTCGCGCCGAAGCTTTCAGGTGCACGGGTTACGGCCTTTTCGATAATATCCATTGCTTCCTTCTTTTTATCTTTCACGGAAGGATTTGTATAAGCATCGTATTCGTTTCCTTGCTGATTGTACAACTTGGCAATACGGAATAAAATTTCGGTAGAAGCCTCGGGATAATTACCGGCATAGCGTTTATCCATTTCCTGCAAAGTCTGCAAATACAAATCGTCTTTTTCGGAAAGGCTTGCATTGTTATAAACCAAATCCAAGCGCTGTAAATCGGCATCAATCGTGGCCGTGAGGTTAGCGTCGGATTGGTGTAAAAAAAGAATCTGCTGCAATAATTTCAAGGCCTGAAATTGGAACGACAAACTGTCGGGCGTGGCTATTTTCACCCGTAAAAATTCGGAAGAAGGTTGGAAATAATTTTTGCTGTCAATCAAAAAACGCGCGGCCGGCTGCGTCAGGTTTGCCTCGTTATCCTTATAAAAATCCACGGCACGGAAAGCCAGAAAATCATATAACGTGGGGCGGTACTTTTCCGAATCGGGATGTTTTTCCAAAATAGCTTTGAACTGGTTGATATTGTATGTTTGCAACTCGCGTGGATTTTCCAGCGATGTCCGGTAATGCGCCACACATTGCGCCACGATGCGCTGTAAATCCCATGTACGAACGTCGTCCGGCACTACAGATGTGGCAGTACGGTTGGCAAAGCGCCAGCGGTTTTGCTGATAGTACTTCCAATAAAGGTCGGCCGTGATAGAATGCAAGATGTTTTTTAAAGGGAAACCGGCCGTATTAATCAACGATTCCATTTCGCCTATCATCTTTACCGCCGCTTCTTCCTCATACATATTTTTAAGGCTTATGCGATACAAACACGCTTTTATAAATTGCGGAATGTTGTTGTCTTTACGTGCTTCGTCGTAAATTTTATCAACCATCGTTTGTGCCGATTGCACTTGTCCGATTTGTTTCAAGCTGTCGATTTTACGCCATTCCTGCGCATATTCTTTTCCTTCGACAATCGGGCGCATTTGCGGCGCGCCTTCCGCTCCCAACAAATGATTCAGTCCGAACGCGGCAAACACGCCCGCAAATAAGACGATAAGTACTAAATAGATACGTTTCATATTTTAAAAATTTTATTATTCAATAATGCAATGTTTTTTATTTGGCATTACGTCTTTTTTGTCATTCTGAGCGAAGCGAAGAATCTCTTCGTCATTGCGAGGAGGAACGACGAAGCAATCTATTTCCCTCTTACAGATTCTTCGCTTCGCTCAGAATGACAAAACCACATTACAGTTATATAGATGCACTTTCTTCCGGAATTCCATAAATACGGTTCAAATATAACTAAAAATCCCACCCGAAACAAGCTTTCAGGTGGGATACATATGTATTGTTTATTGCCCTTATTATGCTCCGAATCCTAAAAGAAACCATAAAGGAATGAGAGCAAAAGCAATAATAATAATGCTTGCATAAATCAATGCAATCACTTGCCAGCGTTTCAGCCATTTGGAATTATTCAGCCCGATGGTTTGGAAAGCGCTCCAGAAACCGTGCGACAGGTGGAACCATAAAGCAGCGAGCCACACCCAGTAAATCAGGCAGTACCAAATATTTTGAAATAGTGTTGCTACCAAACCATAGGGATCAACTTCCGGAGACCCTCCGATAAAGTGTTGCAATTGCATTTTTGCCCAAAAATGGAACAAGTGTAAACACAAAAATCCTAATACAATAAGCCCCAGCACAAACATGTTGCGCGAAGCCCACGACGATGCTTTCCCCTTGTTCGACACGGCATAACGGTCGGTTCCGCGCGCCCGGAGATTCGACAACGTGAGAATCGTTGCATACACGATGTGGATGAAAACACCGAACGCCAATACCGGCACCATCACTTGAATAATAGGATTGGTGTCCATGAAATGGCACGCTTCGTTATAAATTTCCCGGCCGAATATGGCAAGGAAATTGGTAACGACGTGCACTACCAAGAAGAGCATTAAAAATAGCCCGCTAAGGCTCATTACTAACTTTTTCCCAATAGAAGAAGAAAAAATATTTGCCATAAGTTATAATTATAGTAGGTTTTTTGATTACAATTTTATCTGCTACAAATTGCAAATGTAAGCCTTTGTTTTGCATTGGCAAAATTTCATTCGCCTTTTGTTTAGATAAACATATTTATGTACCTTTGTAGGATATGATTATGAGATTTTAGCATGACAACTTACCGACGGATTTTATTGAAATTAAGCGGCGAAAGCCTGATGGGCGATGATAATTACGGCATCAATACAGCCGTTTTGCAGCAATATGCCGCCGATATAAAAAGTGTGGCCGGCCAAGGCGTACAAGTGGGTATTGTCATCGGCGGAGGAAATATTTTCCGCGGACTGAAAGGCGCCGGCAAAGGTTTCGACCGTGTGAAAGGCGACCAAATGGGCATGCTGGCTACGATTATCAATAGCCTGGCTATACAAAATGCATTGCAAAGTATTGGCGTGAAAGCGGCATTACTCACAGCAGTAAGCATTGAATCTGTAGGCGAACGTTTTTCGAAAGAAACCGCATTGCGCCATTTTGCAGACGGTGCAGTATGTATTATCGGCGGCGGAACGGGCAATCCGTTTTTCACGACCGACACCGCTTCCGCATTGCGCGCGGTGGAAATCGAAGCCGACGTGTTGCTGAAAGGAACCCGCGTGGACGGCGTATATACGGCCGACCCGGAAAAAGACCCGGCGGCCCAAAAATACGATAAACTGAGTTTTGACGAGGCGTTTGCCAAAAATTTAAAAGTTATGGACTTGGCAGCCTTTGCTTTGTGCAAAGAAAACAACTTGCCGTTAGTGGTTTTCGATATGAATAAACCCGGTAATTTGCTGCGTGTGGTAAAAGGGGAACGCATCGGAACGGAGGTAGAATAAAAAGCGAAACGCTCCCGCAAGGGGGAGCGTCGAACCAAAGATACTATCTTTGGTGATGTTCTTGAAATGCAAAGTTAATAATATTTTTTATAAATGCCAAATAATAGTCAAAATAAAGAACGGGTAATAGCCTACATTGATGGCTTTAACCTCTATTTTGGATTAATGGAGGCAGGCTTTGATAAATATCGTTGGTTGAATGTAAAACAGTTAGTCATGGACCTGCTGCTTCCGACACAGGAACTAACAGCTATAAAATATTTCACAAGCAGAGTAAGCAATAATCCTGACAAGCAAAAACGTCAATCAACTTATATTGATGCTTTAGAAAGTGCTAACATAAAAATATATTATGGAAATTACCAGAATTCCTCTATAGAATGCAAGAGATGCGGGAATGTTTGGAGTATAGCAAAAGAAAAAATGACGGATGTAAATATTGCCACCTCAATAATCATTGACGCATTTAAGGATGAATATGATATGGCATTACTTATTTCTGGCGATAGTGACCTTACGCCCCCTATCAAGGAAGTACACAAGCATTTCAATCATAAAAGAATCTGCATCGCCTTCCCTCCGAAGAGGCATAATAGTTCTATGGCTTTAGTGGCAAAAGGTTCTTTAATTATTGGCCGTAAAAAATTGTCAGATGCCCAGTTTCCAGAAACAGTTTTAAGCAAAACTGGCTATACATTAAAAAAGCCAAAAGAGTGGATATAAATTATTTAAAATTACATATTATGGATATCGCAAAAGCAACAGAAGTGGTAAATGCAGCCAAAGAAAAAATGCAAAAAGCCATTGACCATTTAGAGAATGAACTGGTTGGAATCCGCGCAGGAAAAGTGAATCCGGCCGTATTCAACCACGTAATGGTTGATTATTACGGTAATCCGACACCTATTCCGCAAGTGTCGAGTATCACAACACCCGACGCCAAAACGATTCTTATCCAACCGTGGGAAAAAAATATGATTGCCCCGATTGAAAAAGCGATTATGGCGGCAAATATGGGTTTCACTCCTCAAAATAACGGAGAGCACGTGCGCATTAATGTGCCGGCGCTGACGGAAGAGCGCCGCAAAGAATTGGTAAAACAAACCAAAAACGAATGCGAGAATGCCCGCATCAGCCTCCGCAACGCTCGCCGCGACGGAGTAGATGTGATTAAGAAAGGGCAAAAAGACGGCTTACCCGAAGACGTGGCAAAAGATAAAGAAGATGAATTGCAAAAACTCACCGACAATTTTAATAAGAAAATTGACGAGCATTTCGCCAAGAAAGAAAAAGAAATTATGACGGTATAGTGCGGGCAACTTCTTCCAACTGTTCGTAGAACGACGCGCCGAAACGCTGTGTAATCGGTTCTTTTAAGAAACGATATACCGGCGTTTTTTCGTTGCCGCCTTTCTCGCGGGCACAAGCGCACACGTGCCACTGGTCGTAGTTCAGCCCGATGAATTTATCCAACTGTTTCAGCCGGATTGGATAGAGCCAGCATGAAATCGGTTTGCGGAACGAAGTTTTTCCATCGAAGTAAGCGCGTTCAATGGCGCAATAGCACACACCTTGCTCGTCGAAACAAGAGTAGGCGCACTCTTTTCCATCGATGAGTGGCGTCACGCAATCGCCGTCGGAATCAATCACCGAAACGCCTTGTTTTTCCACCGCCGTGCGGCCTTCGGGTTTCATGTACGCCACAAAATTCGGATATTCCTTTTCCAATATTTCACTTTCATGTATCTCTAACGGAGCGCCGCTATCGCCCAGCACACAACAGATGCCGGCGCATGTTTCAATGTCGCAGGCAAAGCACTTTTCGAACACGTCGGCGCTGACAAGTTTGTCGTCTATTTGAATAATCGGTATCATAAGGGCTGCAAAGATAGGGAAAATATAGAGAATGAAAAGAGGGAACACTTTCCGTATTCCCTCTTTCTATTATAGCACAGGATATGATTTATTTTTTCGCAGTACCAATCATTATAACCGTTATTTCGTTATTTTGTTTCAACAATTCATTCGCAAAATTTTTAACGTTATCTGTTGTTATTCCGTTTACAATATCAGTATAACCGGCTACAGGATTCATTCCTTCGAAGTAATAAGTACTCAGAACACTTTGCCAGTATCCGTTTTCACGCAAGCGTTCCGTATAAGATTTCAAGGTATATTCTTTTACTTTATTCAAATCTTCCGCCTTAGGCCCTTTTTCAGCAACATTTTTCAGTTCGGAGCGTACAATTCCTAACAATTTTTCTTGTTTAGCGGGATCTGTGTCAAATCCTATCAATAATTGAAAGCGGCCTTCCGGGAAGAAAGACAGACCGGTTTCAACACCAACGCCATAGGTGCCACCTTCCTGTTCACGTACGGTTTCGGTATAGACAAGGTCCAAAATCTGTTTCAGGAAATTCATTTTAATAATGTTTTCCATTGTATAAGGAATTTTTCCAGAGAATGTAGTATATACGGTAGCCTTTGGCGTTTCCATTTCTTTTTCAAACACATTGTTGATTTGCCCTTTACGGATCTCTACTTTTGTGTCTTTATAGGTTTCTTTACGTTTTACCTTCGGCAGTGAAGCGATATATTGTTCAATGAGCGGCCGTACGGTCATCGGGTCAATATTACCCACGAAAGTGAATACAAAATCACCGGCATCTTTAAACCTGTCTTTGTAAATATCCATAATGGCCTGGTAACTCACTTGATCTATCATATCGGCTTTCAGCCGTTTTACACGCGGATTATTGCCATATAATGTTCTGCTCATCGAATCGCTAAACGCTGTCATGGGATTCGCATCTTGATTCTGCAGGGCCGATTTCATACGCGATTTCCATGATTCGAAAGCATCTTGATCCATGCGCGGAGCGGTGAAGAAAAGATAATTCAACTGCAACATGGTTTCCAAATCTTTTGGAGAACATGATCCGGACATACGTTCCGACAAGTTGCCGATAGAAGGCGATATTGAAACTCGCTTGCCGGCTAATACTTTTTGCAGGTCGGTTACACTGAAAGCGCCTACCCCGCCTAAAGTCATCACTTGATTTAATGCTAGAATATTGATAATTTCCTTATCCGGCACTAAAGATGTTCCACCGGGGCTGAACGCGTTGAAGAGAATCTGGTCGTCTTTAAAGTCGGTTTTCTTAATCACCACTTTAGCGCCGTTTGAGAGTGTCCACTCGGTAACTCCGAGTGTCGTATTATTCGTTTCTTTTTTCACCGTACCGGCTTTCGGTTTTTGAGCAATCAACGGCTCGTTCGATACTTTATCTTCATACGCCTCTACTTTCTCGGCTTTTGCCTTATTGTACATAGCCAACACTTCTTCTTGCGAAGGATAGGCCAATCCGTCTTTTTTCGGGCCGGTAATTACAATTACCACATTATTATCAGTCACTAACTGCTGTGCATACTGGTTTAGCATTTCCAACGAAATACTGGGCGCGATTTGCTGTATTAACGCATATTCCGTTTCTATCCCGGAAATCGATCCGCCATCTAAAAAATGATCTACATATTCATCCACGTAGTGGTTGTTGCGTTGCTTTTCCCGTTCATTATATTGTGTTTCCGCCGCCCGCAAATAATTACTACGTGCGCGGTCGTATTCTCCGGCTGTAAATCCGAATTGATGCATGCGCTGCGTTTCTTTTACGATGGCCGTCATTGTTTTTTCTATCTCGTTTTCACGTGCGTTAGCGGTAACATAAAAAGCTTTTTTTGTTTTTGCAACAGCAAAGTCGCCATCGCCTGCACCAGCCGACACAAATGGAGGATTTGCTTTTTGGGTGATTTCGTAGAACCGTTGATTCAACATCGAAATAGTGACACTACGCATGTAATTCATTGCTATCGCCACCGCTGTAGGCTTCAACGCATCCTCCAAATCATCGTGTTTATACATAACCTGGATATTGATGTTTGTTGCTTCAGGATCGGAGGCAATCGACACCAAAGGCGTTTCGTTATTATCAACCTTGTATATAGAGCGGAAGGCAGGATTTACAGGCGCCGGAATATCGGCAAAAGTTTTTTTAATTTTTTGTTCGATAACATCTACATCAATATCGCCTACTATTACAATTCCCTGCAAATCGGGGCGATACCATTTATGATAATAGGCGCGTAATGTTTCGGGGGCAAATGTATCAACTATGTTGATATCGCCAATCGGGAGACGCTTCCCATAACGGTTTCCGGGAAAAATTTCAGGAAGAATTACGTTGTACATACGCAGCGCTGCGCCTTGTCCGGTGCGCCACTCCTCATGAATTACACTTCTTTCTTTTTCAATTTCTTCGTCTTTACAAGAAATAAAACTCGACCAGTCGTGCAAAATCAAAATACATGAATCAATAATACCTTCGCGTACCAAGGGAACATTCGATATGTTGTACACTGTTTCATCAAAAGACGTGTAGGCATTTACATTATACCCGAATTTCACACCAATGCTTTCCAAATAGTTCAGCATGTTTTTATCCGGAAAATTTTCGGTGCCGTTAAAAGCCATATGTTCCAAGAAGTGTGCTAATCCGCTTTGATTATCATCTTCTAAAATAGAACCCACTTTTTGGGCAATGTAAAAATCGGCTTGATTTTTAGGTTCGGCATTGGCGCGAAGATAATACGTCAATCCATTGTCGAGTTTGCCATAACGCACTTTCGGGTCAATTGGAAGCGGCTGCGGCGCTTGTGCTAGCAATTGAAAGCTAAATACAAAAGCTAGTAAAAAGCTTAGTGATAGTTTTAATTTTTGCATGGTTTATTGTATGAATTAGTTGTTTTACATAAATTGTTAGACTAAATATCCCTGTAAGAGTTTAAACATCAAAGATACGATTTTTACCTAAAATTTGCGTTAATAATTATTAAAACCCTCTTTTGTCCCTTGAAAAAGAATGCGCTATCTTTACACAAAATAAAGTCATGGCCGATCAAAATTTTTTCGAACAGGTGTGGGAAATAGTAAAATTCATTCCCCGCGGAAGAGTCACCAGCTATGGCGCCATTGCACGGGCGCTGGGTTCGGCGCAATCGTCGCGCATGGTGGGCTGGGCCATGAATGCAGCGCATGCACAGGCGGATGTTCCGGCGCATCGCGTAGTAAATCGCAACGGTTTGTTAACCGGCAAAATGCACTTTTCTTCTCCGGACGAGATGCAGCGCCGCCTCGAGGCAGAAGGTGTAAAGGTGAAAAAAGATAAAATAATTAATTTCGAAAATTTATTTTGGGATCCGATGGAACTCACGGCACAGGTTTCATTAACTTCTTCCCGTAAAAGAAAAACCAAAGGGAAGCCAAAACCATCCGCTAAAAAAACAACCGCTAAGAAATAAAAGGCGCCGCTTTTCTATTCACTTTTTTTTGTGCCTGTACTTGTTTTTCCTGCAAGCGTTTTTCAACCGAGGCTTTCGTCGGTTTTGTTTTGGTACGCGGTTTCACCGGCTCTAAGGCTTTTGCCAGCAACAAAACGGCCTTTTCAATAGCCAATTGTTTATTGCGGTATTGCGAGCGTTCCTTTTCGCATGTCACCTGCAGGACGGTTCCTTGTGCAAGGCGCGTTTGCAATTTGACATACAACATATCCTTTTCTTCCTCCGAAAATAATTCCGAAGAAGAAATATCAAACAGGAGTTCTACTTTTGTTTCCACTTTATTAACATTTTGGCCGCCTTTGCCGCCGCTACGCGAAGTACGAAACACACATTCCTGCTCAAACCGTATAGAATCAATCACTTTCATTTCTTGGCAAAGTTAAAAAGAATTTGTACTTTTGACAATTAAACCAACCTCTTGCAGCCATGAAAAAATTATATCTCTGTTTTGCCGCCGGATTACTGCTAAGCGCATGTGGTGTGAAACAAACATCTTCCGGCGAACCAACCCCCAACATCTCGAAAGAAATGATTAAAAAAGTAAGTGAGTCCTTAGAAAGCCGCTATGGCGCACAAGAAAGAATACAACGCGGAGTGGCGCATGCCGCTTCGTTATGGACTTCGGAAGACGGCACGCCCGATGAGTTTAAAACATTTTGCGAAACCAATTTTGCCGGCGACGACCATAGCCGTAAAATTCTTTTCGATAAATTATCCCGTAATTTCGAGGCCATTTTCGGATACAATCATCTTGTCGATGCGACATTAAGAGAACCGGTGGACTTGGATTCGGGCGAATTATCCCCGGTAGATTACCTTTTCGGGGCTTACAATGTAGGAGCGCATTTCAATAGCGACATGTTTGCCAATAAAGCGGCATTTATCGTAGCGCTTAATTTTCCGGCATACAACTTGGATGAGAAAAATCAACGGGGAGAAAACTGGACACGCCTCGAATGGGCCTATGCACGGATGGGCGATTTATTCACTTCGCGCGTTCCGGCATCAATCGAGCAACGTATCGGGCAAAGCATGGCCGATGCCGACGCCTATATTTCCGACTATAACATCTTCATGGGAAAATTGCTGAACAAAGAAGAAAAAACAATGTTTCCCGAAAACATGAAACTGATTACACATTGGGGGTTGCGTGATGAATTGAAGTCGAATTATGCCGACAAACAAAATGGATTGGAAAAACAGCAAATGGTGTACGAAGTGATGAAGCGCATCATTTCGCAAGAGATTCCACAAGTGGTTATCAATAATGAAATCCTGCAATGGAATCCGTTCACTAACACGGTGTACGAGCAGGGAAAAGAAATAAAAACCACGCCGGAACCGGATACACGGTATCAACATTTATTGAATAATTTTTTGGCGCGCAGTGCGGCCGACCCTTATTGCTCGACAGCCCCAAGCGCTATTCAGCGCTCTTTTGACCACGGCATGGAACTCACAAAAAACGATGTGGAAAAAATGTTTACGGATTTTGTTGCTTCGCCACAGGCAAAGGAAGTAGGGATGCTCATAGCTTCACGCTTAGGCCGCAACTTAGAGCCTTTCGATATTTGGTATGATGGCTTTAAATCGCGCAGTTCTATTTCCGAAGATATGTTAACGCGTAAAATACAAGCCCTGTATCCCAATCGTGATGCTTTTCAAAAAGGCTTACCGGAAATTTTAGTAAAACTGGGCTTCCCTCAAGCGGAAGCCGAACGCATCACTTCGCATGTGCAGGTAGATGCATCGCGCGGCGCCGGACACGCTATGGGAGCCGAAATGAAAGGCGACAAAGCGCACTTACGTACACGGATCGGAGCTAACGGCATGGATTACAAAGGCTACAACATAGCTATTCATGAATTCGGCCATAATGTAGAACAAACCATCAGTCTTTATGACGTGGATTATTATATGCTGAACGGCGTTCCTAACACGGCATTCACTGAAGCGTTGGCTTTTATTTTCCAAAGCCGCGACTTGGAATTGTTAGGTATTTCACAAAACGACCCGAACCAAGAACCCCTGAAAGCATTGGATAATTTCTGGTCGGCGTATGAGATTATGGGCGTATCGCTGGTTGATATCAAGGTTTGGGAGTGGATGTATGCCAACCCAACTTGCACCGCTGCACAGTTGAAAGAAAATGTAATCCGCATAGCTAAAGAAGTGTGGAATGCTTACTATGCGCCCGTTTTCGGAATGAAAGACGAACCGATTTTAGCGGTGTATTCGCACATGATTGATTATCCGATGTATCTGCCCAATTATCCGGTAGGACAAATTATCAACTTTCAAATTGAAGAAAAACTGAAAGGCGCTAATTTTGCCGAAGAGGTGGAACGCATTTTCCGCTTAGGGACTATCACTCCGCAACAATGGATAAAACAAGCCGTTGGTAAAGAAATTTCCACCGAAGCGCTGTTGCACGCTACCAGCGAGGCGGTGAAAGCGTTGAAATAATACAATTTTTTCACTCGTCATTCTGTCCCTTGTCATGCTGAACGAAGTGAAGAATCATATATACGGATTCTTCACTTCGTTCAACATGACAAATCCAATATGGAATACCGATTTGAATTACCGTTCCGCCACTACAAAAAAGTCAAACGCAGCAGGCGCGAAAGGCCCTAAATAAAACTCATCGGTTGTAATAGTGGTTGTCGGGCGATTGACTTGCTTCAGCAATTTCCGGCGGTTCCAGCGATTCAGCAAATCGTACGGAATTTTTACTAACGATGCCGGCAGGCGATGCTCAAAGTCGAACACGTCGAACTTCCTAAAACGTGCGATAGAGGCTTTGTTGGCTTCGTAATATTCCATAGCTTGCTCTTTCCCGAAAACGCCTTTAATATCCACCTTGCTGAAATGCGGCTTTACTAACGCTTCCATCTCGGCATATTCATATTCCCGGACATGAAACGGATTCCGCGTGAGCGACATGGGCGCATGCGGCGTGGTGAGCAGCAGTTTTCCGCCCGGTTTCAACAATTGTGCAATTCGCTCGATAAAGAGCGTATCGTTCTTAATATGTTCTACCACTTGAAAGCTGATGATATAATCAAAAAAATTCACCGGAATGCCGCCGAAATCCGGAAAATTCATTTGTTTAAAGAAAACTTTCTCCGTTTGTTCCTGCGCCACAAGTGTTTCGTATTTGTCCATCGCCACATAAAAATCAACATGCGGCAATACGAGTTGCATACCGTAACCTTCGCCGCAACCCACTTCGCCCACTTTCCCGGAAACCATAGCGGCGGCTTGTTCATAGGCAAACACATGGCGTTGATAAATTACATTATCCGATGCATCATTTTGCGAGCAACGCTCGGCTGTTTGAAGTTTTTTCATCTATAAATTCTATCAAACTACAATCCCATATTGCATGATTTCATCCAGAAATCCGGATGTGTCATTTTTCCGGCACACCATTATAGGCTCTATTAAATTACTTACCTGTCGGCGAAGCCTCCAAAGTAATGGCATTGTTTCAAAATAATTATCAGGCATATCCTTTACAATAACTGCAATATCAATATCGCTATTTTCATTTTGAGTCCCTTTGCTGTAAGAACCGAAAATAACAACGTTCTCTACATCAAAATAGTTATTGACAAGATTTTTATATTCTTTCCCTATTTTTATAGCTTCGCTTTTATCCATGTTCTTAGTTTTTCAGTATCCTCTAATATCTTCTTACATCGACCCTCTGTAAGACTTTTCATCAATTTTTCTTTGTAGGACGGATAACGAGCTTCTATATTCAGAAGCTCCAAGACATCCATGATTTGTAAAAACTCTTCACTGAATTCATCCAATAATCCCGACAGCTCCGCTATTCGGGAAAGAGAATGAGTATAAGGTGGCGTTTCGTTTTTAACCGTATAATAATGTGCTTTAAGTATCTTTTCTATGGTTTGATGACACATGAATCCAACATATAGATAGCGTCCGCTTCTTTGCATGGCTATCGCTGTCTCAAAATCATAATCCGATATATCAATCCAATATGAAGTAATATCTTTCATTTCCTACAAAGATACGGTTTTTATTCATATCACTAACTAGTCCACCAACGCTTTTCCGGTCATATCTTTCGGTTGCGGAATGCCCATCAGTTTCAACACGGTGGGTGCGATGTCGGCCAAAATGCCGTCGTGTACTTTTTTCACCTCTTTATCGACTACAATGAACGGCACGGGATTCAATGAGTGGGCGGTGTTCGGCGTTCCGTCTTCGTTCACGGCATGGTCGGCATTGCCGTGGTCGGCCGTAATAAGTACGGTATAACCGTTTTCTTGAGCCACCTCCACCAACTCGCCGGCGCAGGTGTCCACGGCGCGAATAGCATTGCAGATAGCGTCGTACACGCCGGTGTGTCCCACCATATCGCCATTGGCAAAATTCAATGCAATGAAATCGTATTTCTGTTCTTTCAACGCGCCCGCTAAGGCATCTTTTACCTGATAGGCGCTCATTTCCGGCTTCAAATCGTAGGTTGCCACTTTCGGAGAGGGAATCAAAATGCGGTCTTCGTTGTCGAATTTTTCTTCGCGCCCGCCGGAGAAAAAGAATGTTACGTGGGCATATTTTTCGGTTTCGGCAATGCGCAATTGTTTCTTTCCGGCCTTTGCCACCGTTTCTCCCAGCGTGTTTTGTACATTGTCTTTATCAAACAAAATGTGCAAGCCGGTGAATTTATCGTCGTACGGTGTCATGGTATAATAATGCAAAGGCATTGTTTTCATTTCCATGATAGCCGCTTTTGCTTCGGGCGAGGCCGTGCTGTCGGGTTTTTGCGCATCGTTCTGCGCTTGTTTCAACAATTCATCCTGTGTTAAAACAATGGTCAATTCGCGGGCGCGGTCGTTACGGAAATTGAAAAATATCACCGCATCGCCGGGCTGAATGGTCGCCACCGGCTTTCCGTTTTCGGTACATACTACCGGTTTGATAAACTCGTCGGTCACACCGGCGTCGTACGAAGCTTGCATGGCCGCCACCGCATCGGTTGCCGGCGTGCCTTTCCCACTCACCAATAAATCGTAGGCTTGTTTCACGCGTTCCCAGCGTTTGTCGCGGTCCATGGCATAGAACCGCCCGACGATGCTCGCTATTTTTCCGGTCGATTGTTTGAGGTGATTTTGTAATTGTTCCACAAAACCCTTGCCGCTGCGCGGGTCGGTGTCGCGCCCGTCCATAAAGCAATGCACAAAAAGTTTATCAATTCCGTACGTTTTTCCCACGTCGCACAGTTTGAATACATGTTCCAGCGAACTGTGCACGCCACCGTCGGAAACCAATCCCATCAAATGCAGTTGTTTTCCGCTCTGCTTCACATAGGAATAGGCTTCTTTAATATATTGATTCTCTAAAATGGAATTATCGCGGCAAGCGCGGTTAATTTTCACCAAATCCTGATATACCACACGGCCGGCGCCGATATTCAGGTGGCCGACTTCGGAGTTGCCCATTTGCCCGTCGGGCAAGCCCACATTTTCGCCGCTGGCCAACAATTGCGCGTGAGGGAAAGCCGCGGTCAAGCGGTCTATATTGGGCGAACCGGCGGTGCAAATGGCATTACTGCGATTGTGTTTGCCAATTCCCCAGCCGTCTAAAATCATCAATAAAACTTTTTTATTCATTTTGTATCTGTATTTTTTAATTATTTCATTTTATATTTTTCGCACAAAAGCGATTAACTTGCGAAGTTACGATTTTTCCCGGAGTAAAAGAAAAACACTTTATTTTAGGGAACAAATAATATACCACCCGTTGTTTTCCTGATAATTCTCCGTCACCAAGTTTTTCATTAACTTTATTTTCATAAATTTGCAGGCGATGCAGGGAGAAAGAAGCCATAGTATTGCCAAAGCCATAAAAGACGGCAACGAAGAAGTTTTTAAAGCTTTTTTCAGATCCGAATTTAATAACATAGCGTTTTTCATCGGGAAGTATATAAAAGACCCGCCCACCGCTCAAGATATTGCACAGGAAACGTTTATCACACTTTGGAATGCACGGGAACAAATCAATCCGGCGCTAAACCTCCGCACCTATACTTTTACCATTGCCAAGAATAAGGCGCTAAATTTCTTGCGGGATAATGCAAAGACGCGCACAAACTCTATTGAAGAAAGAGAAGCCGCCGTGAATCTTTTGGCGTTGGACAGCATTAGCGTCGTGGCAAAAATAGAGGCGCTGGAACTGGAAGAATTGATTGAAAAAGTATATACCCTGTTGCCCGAAAAAGTTAAAGAAAGTTTTATCCTGAACCGCCAATTCGGATTGACTTACGAAGAAATTGCAAAGAAAAAGGGCATTAGCGTAAAAGTGGTCGAATACCATATCGTGTCGGCATTGCAAGTGTTTAAAAAGAAGCTGCGGGGATATATAAAATTATTACTCTTTTTTTAAGGGGATTTATTATTTTTTGTGTACTATTAGTAGAAGACTTATGAATAAACAATTGTTGTTACAATATATCGAAGGAACTTTAAATCCGGCCCAAACCGAAAAGGTACTCTCATGGATAGCGGAAAGCGATGAAAATGCGGCTGTTTTTGCGGCGCTTAAAGCCGATTGGGTATTCCAACACTTACCGAATACCACCTTATCCGAAGAGCAAGCCGAACGCCTGATGCGTGAAAAACGGCCGCGAAGCAAATCATACAAGGTGATGCAAACGCTCGTCAGGGTGGCGGCGGTACTGTTTATTCCGGTAACAGGCTTGGCCGTTTATTTCATGCTGAACCAGCCTCCGCCGCTTGTTGTTCAAGCCCCGCAACTCTATACGCCGCCGCAACATGCCACGCTTTTAAGCTATCACACCAACCCCGGCGTGAAAGGGTTAGTGGTGCTGCCCGACAGTAGCCAAGTGTGGCTAAACAGTTGCAGTACGATAAAATGCCCCGGCGAATTCGATGATGCCGCACGCTATGTAGAACTTTCGGGCGAAGCTTATTTCGAGGTGAAGAAAAATAAAGAATGGCCCATGCAGGTGAAAACACCTAAAGGAATTACAATTATTGTAAAAGGGACATCGTTCAATGTTTCTTCTTACGAAAACGATAGCGATTTTAAATTCACCCTGGTTTCGGGGGATGTAACTCTCCTGCGGGAAAAAAACAACGAGGCTATTACCGTAAAACCCGAAGACGTTATTATTATTCCGGACCGTGCAGAAGTCATGACTTTTCATAAAAGCAAAGACATTTATTACAATACCGCCTGGAAAGAAGGATTCCTACTGTTTGAAGACACGCCGATGGACGAAGTTATCAAGAAAATAGAACGCTGGTACGGCGTGGATATAACGATTAATGACCATGCCATATTAGGCTACCGATTTACAGCGTCCTTCAATTCCGAATCGATTTCCCGTGTATTGGATTTATTGAAAATAACCTCGAATATCAACTACCGGATAAAAGAAAACCAAGTGACGCTGTTCTTGCCGAAAGGATAAGCATCCGCTTTGTTTGCTCCCGTCAAAACATAATTCCCACAAAAAGAATAAATTACATATTTTTTCATTTTTTTCAGGGAATCATGGGTTGTCCCGTGTATAAGAGATGTAATGTTTAACTAAAACCTTATGAAAAAATTACATCAAAAACCAACCCAACATCGTGCTTTATTACGATTTGCTGCGGTCATTGTTGCCCTTGTTGCAATAACCAACAATACCCATGCGCAAAAGCTCACGCTAGATTATCAAAAAACACCTTTGCTATCGGTGTTGAAAGACATTCAAAAACAAACGCCCTACACCTTTGTTTACAACAATTCGCTGATTGATGTAAACAAAGAGGTTTCTATCACTGCTTCCAACGAAGACATTACGTCCGTGCTGGATAAATTATTTATAAATGCCGACATTTCCTATAAATTTATCGACAAGCAAATCAGCCTTTCGCCGAAAGTATTCCCTCAAAACGCTACGGCTCAAAATGTTGCACAAAACAACCAAACACAGGATATCCGTGTTCAGGGAACGGTCGTGGATGAAGTAAACGAACCTCTCCAGGGAGTAGTCGTAAGTATAAAAGGCAAGAATAAAATCAACACCTATACCGATGCCGCAGGAAAATTTACTCTTACAGGTATAGCGCCGAATGAAACATTGGATTTTTTCCTGGTCGGCTACGAGTCGCAAGAAATAGAGCTTAACGGAAAAGCGGTTTTAACGATTACGCTAAAAGCTGTTGTAAGACAATTGGAAGACATTGTCATTACCGGTTACCAAACCATCAGCAAGGAAAGAACAACCGGATCTTATAGTATAGTGAGCTCCGATAAAATGGAGCGCCGCAGTATGCCGAATATCAGCAGTATGCTCGAAGGGCAGGTGGCCGGATTGTACACGTCGCCAAGCGGAGATATCAGCATAAGAGGGATGAGCACCATCAACGCAACGGATAATCCGTTGTATGTTATTGACGGAATTCCTATCGAGAACAGTGTCCTTATGGGAACCGCGTTGAATAAAAACGTAGATTTGCCGCCTTTGGTAAATCCCGAAGATATTGAAAGCATCACCGTTTTGAAGGATGCGGCAGCGGCTTCCATATATGGCGCCAGGTCGGCAAACGGCGTGATTGTGATAAAAACCAAAAGTGCGAAGATCGGCAAAGTACAGATAGGCTTCTCGAGTACGTTGACATGGCGCGAAAAGCCCGATTTATCGTACTTAAACATCGTGAATGCCAATCAAATGATTGACCTTGAACAAGAGTTTATTTCGCGTAATCCCTTCCTTACCAATCCAACCGATGCGATTGACTACAGGGCCACAATGATGAGCCATCGGTACTATCCCACCCCGGTGGTGAAAGCAATGGTCGATCAAGTCTGCGGCGATGTTCCCGAGATGGACAGCCAGCAGGAAGTTACGAACCTTATCAACCAGTACCGCAGCAACAGGAATTTATACCAAGATGATGTTACAAAATACGGGATGCATTCCTATTTCGCCCAACAGTATAACCTGAATCTTCGCCAATCGAGTACCAGCAATAATTTTACGGCATCCGTAACATACTGGGATGCCAATCATGTTGATTATACCCCCAATAACAACAATAACCGTATCGGAATAAATTTCGGCAACTCTACAAAAGTTACCAAATGGCTGCAAGCCGAAGTCGGCGCCTACCTGTATTATTCGAAAGAAAATAGCGGGAATTATTTAGACCCGCGGGGTGCGGATGAATATAGCATTATTCCGTATATATTGGGGGTCGATGCTTCGTTCTATAACCCGATGCCTTACGAGAAATTAGCCGATGACAACGGCCATCCTCTTGTGGTTAGAAACATCCTCGGCAACATGTTTGGAGCACGTAGCGCTTACGAAACCAACATCGGTTCGTTGTTGAACATGGATTTTGAGCCGTTAAAGGAATTATACCGCAATCCGGTTGAAGAAGAAAGTATAACGTCACGGGTATATTCAAAGTTGAAATTCAATGTACACCCGGTATTGAATTTCGAACTTATGGGACAGTATGAAATAATGAAGAGCGGTGCCCAGCAAGTATATGACAAGGATTCGTACCGCATGAGGGAGCTTGTTAATGCAGCTACCGTACTTACCCCCGATCCATACTTAGGTTTCATAACGGCCAACTACAATATTCCTACCGGCGACGGTTACCGGGAGAGCAATACAAGCACCAACTCTTATATTTTCCGCGGACAGGCCAACTATTCGCAAACCTTTAAAGACCGGCATAATATTACGGCAATAGTGGGTACCGAAGTCCGGGAAGTGGACCAGTACTACTCGCACAATGTGGCGTTCGGGTACGACCCACAGATTATGCAAAACATTACCAACGTGGATTGGAAAACCATTGCGGCCGGGTTAGTCGGGGCCCTGAATGAAAATGTCATGATAGATTCCGACGATATATTCCGCAATTTTGCTATAACCAACCGTTACGTTTCGTTATACGGCAATGCCTCCTACACCTACAATGCAAAGTACAGCCTGACGGGAAGTATCCGCCGGGACATGTCGAACCTGTTCGGCACTAACCCGAAATACCAACGCAAACCGCTATGGTCGATAGGAGCCAGCTGGCGCATAAGCGAGGAAGCATTTATGAAAACTTCGTGGATTGACGATTTGAAACTGAGAGTAACTTATGGTATTAACGGCAACGTTGCCAAAAACAGCTCGCCCTATCTCATAGCGGATTACAGTTCCAAAAGCGTTAATTACAGGGATCAGGTAAGAGGCGTTATCACCTCGCCTGCCAACCCGAACTTACGCTGGGAACGTTCGGAAACATTCAATATCGGGTTAGACGCCCAATTGTTCAATAACCGTTTGGCCTTCACATTAGACTTGTTCAACAAATACAGTAAGGATTTGCTTATCGATCAGAGTATAGACCCCGCTTACGGCTTTACCAGAGGAAAAGTAAATAACGGAGAATTAGACAATAAGGGTATTGAGTTGAGTATTAACGGGATGATTATAAACTCCCGCAACTTTGGCTGGCGTGCTTCGCTTGTAGGTTCTTATATTAAAAGCACGTTGGTACACTATAATAACCAACCTCAAGAAGCGCTTATGTATTTGGCCGGAAGTACGCTGGTAGTAGATAAACCGTATGCCGCATTAATGGCCTTTAAATGGGCAGGATTGGACAATAATGGAAATCCCCAGGTGTACGACCCCAACGGTAATCCTACCATAAGAAGTTTTAACCTCGACCCCAACAGCGTTAATGCCTTGGTGTACATGGGAACTGTAATTCCTCCGTTTACCGCATCGTTCACCAACAATTTTACCTATAAAGGGTTTGAACTGTCGGCCATGCTTATTTGTAATGCCGGCCATGTAATGCGGCGGGATGTTCCCAATATAGAGATGGTGAATGACCTTTTCCCGGAAGTAACAAGTTCGGAAATTGAAAACCGCTGGAAAAAAGCCGGCGATGTGACCACTGTCCCGAGAGTAAGTTTTAGCTACGACGGAGATATAGACCTTGATGGCAGCAGCCGGCAACTACACTATCAATATGCCGATATTAACGTGGTTGATGCTTCGTATATAAAATTAAGAAACCTTTCGCTTACTTATCATTTGCCAAGCAGCCTGCTCAGCAAAGCCTCCATTTCCGGAGCAAGAATAATGTTTAGCGTAGAAAACCTGGCGACTTTTGAGTTTAACAAATACGGCATTGATCCCGAGCACCATGCTTCGAACGGAGTGAGGTACCTGAAAAACGGCCCCAGCTATATTTTAGGGATACAACTTAATTTTTAACCAAATTATTTTACAGTTATGAACACAAAATTATTAAAAACCATATATGTATCGCTTGCATTCGGAGCATTTCTGACGCTTAGCGCCTGTGAAGAATATTTGGATATTGTTCCGAAGGGACAGAAATCGCCGACGACATTTGCCGACTACGAAGCCTTTTTGGCCGACGATTACATTCAGATGTCGGTATTTGATATGCCCGAAGTAATTACGCTTACCAACGAGCGGTTTATGAGCAACACGGCCCTCAAGCAGAACAGCATCGATGCCATTAACTATAACTGGAACGAGTCGGCCGACCGCGTTGCTATGACAAGCAGCACGCTGCCGTACAATGGAAATTACAAAGGTATCGAAACCTTCAACATCATTATTGAAAAAGTAGGCGAAGTGAAAGACGCAACGGATGAGCAAAAACAGGAACTTATTGCACAAGCCAAAGTATTACGGGCGATGACCTACTTCTTTTTAGTC
Organism: Bacteroidales bacterium; assembly: GCA_031551045.1. GTDB lineage: Bacteria > Bacteroidota > Bacteroidia > Bacteroidales > UBA932 > JAVBOD01. Next base: position 4,710 of record JAVBOD010000097.1, on the reverse strand, counting down.
AACAAATATGCGCCCGCTTACACGGATGATGCGACAGCCGCCAGCACAAGGGCTATAGTTATAAACACCGGCATCAATATGGAAGACCCGCTTCCGCAAGCTTCCGTAAAAGAAGTGTACGACCAAATGGAGAAAGACTTGCTGGATGCTGTCAACACAGGGCTGCCTAAAGATGTTAACTTCGGCTATAAACCCAAAGCGGGCGCAGCCCATGCCATGCTGGCCAGGATTTACCTGTTCAGCAAAAAATATGACGAAGCGTTTAAATATGCCGACCTTGCATTGAAGGAAAACAGCCAGTTGGACGACTGGATAAAAATATACAACGACAACCTTGCAACCATTACATCGGAACCTATGTTAGGCGCATTCGTGATGGCCTATACACCGGGCGTAACGCTCCATAGCAGAGAGAACTATGTTTACCGGCAAACATTAAGCACCAATTACGATATAACCGTTGACAGAGCTGCAAAATTCGAGACAGGCGATATCAGGCTGCTGGCTAAATACAAATTAGCCAAAGAAGCCTACGGAAGCACGGTGGATGTTTACAAACTTTTTTTCCGCGACCCCAATCCCGGACCGGGAATCCGCACACCTGAGATGTATTACATAAAGGCCGAATGCTATGCACGGCAGGGAAAACTACAGGAAGCCTTAGACCAGCTAAATTTGGTAAGGGTTACACGATTTCTGCCGACAGAGTATGCTCCGCTTACGGTTACCGCCGGTATGACTCAAAAGGACGTGATAGATTTGGTAAGAAGAGAGCGCAGCAACGAATATATTGCGCAAGGAATGGAGTACCTGGATATGCGCCGGTTCAACACGGAGGCCGAGCACAAGAGAACCCTGACGGGAACCGATGTGTACGGAAATCCCAAGCAACTTACCCCTGAATCGCACTTATGGATTCAGCCATTCCCGCCTTCCTCCATTATGCTGAACAAGGATATTAAACAAAACACCAAATAAAAAACATTTATGAAACAAATTTTAGTACTTAGTCTCTTTGTCATTGTAGGAATCTTCGCCGCATGTAAGCAAAACAACTCCTTTCAAATAAAGGGGCAAATCGATATAAAAGGAACGGAGAACGATAGCATTCAGTTGGTAAAACTTGAAAACGACAGGCTTGTAACGATTGCCACAACGGTCATTAAAAACGGTAAATTCGAATTTACCGGCAAGGTGGACACTGTGAGCCGGTACATCGTTTTATTTACAAAGCCGGGGTTAGGCCGCGCTATTGTCGGGAATATTTTTGTTGAAAACACGAAACTATCCATGCATATCGACAGTTTAGGTATTCCCATGGCTTCGGGAACCCCGCTCAATGACACACTTCGCAATTACGAACGAATAGTGTACGAGACAAAGTTCAAAGAAATGGAGCTTATTGAAGCGGCGAAAAACCAACCCGTACGGATAGATTCCTTTACAAATGTCCAAAATAACCTTTGGATAAATGAATTGAATCAAACGTATGCCTTTATATGGAGAAATATCAATAACCATGCAGGCCAGTTGATTTTTCAACGAAATATGGCACGGCTTAGCCTGGACCAAATGGCGGGAATTGTGGCACAAGCCAACGAGGCCACCCAAAAAATACCGGAAATTCAGACGGCTAAGGAAATGTTGAAAAAACGCGATGAAACCGGCCCCGGAAATAAGTACTTTGATTTTGAAACAAACGATAAAGACGGAAAACCGTTTAAACTGTCGGAAATAATTGGCAAGCACCAATATATTTTGCTTGATTTTTGGGCAAGCTGGTGCGGGCCGTGCCGGAAAGAAAACCCCAACCTCGTTAAAACATACCAAAGCTATAAAGCAAAAGGCTTACAGATTGTAGGAATATCCATTGATAAAGAGGAAGAACATTGGCGGAATGCCTGGAAAGCAGATAAACTACCATGGCCGCAATTGTTAGATCGCGACGGCGGCATTGCCAAAAAATATTTTGTACAAGCCATTCCGCACTCGGTTCTTATAGATGAGAGCGGTGTTATTGTAGCTGTGGGATTGAGGGGAGAGGACTTGAATGCAAAACTGGAAGAAGTTTTGAAAAAATAATTAAACCGACCATTAGCCAACAAAAGAGCAGCGCGTTTTTTGGGTTTAACGCTTTATTGTAAATCAGAAAATATTGACTAATGGCAGCAGCAGCTATCGGCTAATTCCGGTAGCTGCTTTGTTTTAACAATTATTCAATGTCTAATGGATTATTTAAGATAATTTTTGAAAATCACTATTCGAATACTTGTAAATAAAAAAAACATTTCACACCTTCGCTTATTGATTATCTCCATTAAACTCTGGGATGAGAGAAGAAACGTTATTTTCTGAAAAACAATTGTTTGAAAAAATAAACGAGGAAAGCGAATGGGCTTTTCAAGTACTTTTTAAACGCTATTACCCGCGCATGCTTTCCTTTGTGGGAAAGGTGGTAAAATCGCCCTATGTTGCCGAAGAAATTGTGCAGGAAGTTTTCATCCGCCTGTGGGAAAACCGTTATATGCTGAATGAGGTAAAAAATCCGAAAGATTATCTTTTTATTATGGTTCGCAATCATGCGCTTAACTATTTACGCGCCGCTGCCCGGGAACAAAGCCGCAGGGAGCAATTGTGGGAAGATTTGGAAAAACGGGCAGCCAATATTCACGCCACACTGGAGGAACAAGAAGCCGGCCAATGGTTGGAAAAAATAGTGGCCAAGCTTTCTCCTCAACAACAGAAAGTATTCCGCTTGAGCCGCGAGCAAGGCCTCAGCCATCAGGAAATTGCCAACGAATTGCATCTTTCCAAAAATACCGTAAAAAAACATGTCGCAGAATCGTTGAAAACGTTTAAACTGTATTTAAAAGAATCGGGCTTGTTATTGTTTTCTTTTTTATGATTTGACAATCAGTATATTAATTTAATTTTGTAAAATTTTCTTCATTCCGGCTACTCCCCCCTGCCCTTTTTGGTGTCTTTATAGTAAAGCACCAGTTCCATGAAAAAAACAAAAAAAGAGCTCGACGAATTATTTGAAAAATATGCAGCCGACGCATGCAGCAAAGAAGAATTCAATCAACTATTGAATGCTGTAGAGGAAAGTGAAGACCACACATGGTTGAACCGCTTGCTGAAAAAACAATGGGAAAGTGAGGAACAACCAACTACGAAGAAACATTATGTTCGATGGTACGTTGCCGCTGCTGCGGTGATACTTCTTTTGGTTACTTCCACGTTATTTTTAAGACAATCACATAACGCTTCTTCCGTTGATACAGCCCGGCAGCATGACAACACAGCCATGGCCGGCGTTACCCGCGTGAAATTGCCCGACGGCAGTACCGTGATGCTACGCGAGGGCAGTTGGCTCAATATGACCAACTCGTTTGAAGGCAACACCCGCGAAGTAAGCCTCGAAGGCGAAGCGTATTTCGATATTGCATCCAATCCCGCCAAACCTTTTATTATCCACACCGGACGATTGACGACCACCGTTTTGGGAACGGCTTTTTCTATCAAAGCATTCCCGAACGACTCCTATGTAACCGTAACCGTAACACGCGGAAAAGTAAAAGTGGAAGACGGCCAAAAACTATTAGCCACGTTGGAAGCTGACAAGCAGTTGGTGTATAACATCAAGTCCGACCGCTCTCAGGAAAGAATAGTAAATGCAGGCAAAGAAGTAGCTTGGCGGTCGCACGATTTGATTTTTAGAACAACCTCTTTCGAAACGATTGTAGAAGAACTTAGCAGAATTTACGAAGTAACGATTGTATTCGAAAACGAAACATTGAAAAAACGGTTAATCACGGCTTCATTAGACGACCGCGATTCGATAGAAACAATACTGGATATATTGTGTACAGCCCAGCGTACTTATTATGTTGTAGAAGGAGGAGCGTATGTTATAAAACCATTGAAAAATAATCCGTCAGAGAAATAAATAAAATAACACAACAAAACCCCTTCGCGCCCGGAAAAGCAACAGAAGGGGCCGTGTTTAAAATCAACATAACTTAATTTTAAACTTTCAAATTTATGAAAAAAAATCATCCCGACATCCGGATGGTGCAAAAAAAACGCATTATTCAAAGATGGTGTTCATGTTGCGTTTTGCTATTCCTGTTAATCGGAACAGCCAATGCACAATCCGGCGACAACATCAACACTAAAACCGTTGCCTTGGGATTCACCCAAGAAAAGCTCCACAATGCTTTATTAGCGTTGGAAAAAAGCGCCGGGTTCCGGCTTGTTTTTCCCAGCGAACCGGTAGATGCGGCACATTTGGTCGATTTACCGAAAGAAGAGCGGACAGTGGCCGCCACTTTGCAACTCATCTTAAAAGGAACGAACCTCGATTTTAAGCAAACGGGCAATACTATTGTATTGTTTTTAAAAAACGAAAAACCGCAAACAGCAGATGCTTTAAAAACACCGCCTGTTCGAGGTATAGTGCTGGACGAAACAGGAGAGCCGCTGCCGGGAGCAGCCGTTGTGGTGAAAAATGATGTAAAGAAAAATACCACTACCGACATCAGCGGCAATTTCGAATTAGCCGGAGTGGAACCGAATGCCACATTAATAATTACATTCCTGGGCTATGAAGTCATGGAGTATGCGCTAAACGGCCGCAACAACGTAACTATTCGGTTAATATCCGGTATCGTGAAATTAGACGAGGTTGTCGTAACCGGTTATCAAACA
>JAVBOD010000078.1:0-41861 GCA_031551045.1 Bacteroidales bacterium | reverse complement strand
TATGTGTTGCCCGGCTCGCTCGTTGAAAAAGAAGCTTCCGCACGCGCCACTTCGGTTTACTTGGTGGACCGCACCGTGCCGATGTTGCCCGAACATCTTTCCAATAAATTATGTTCGCTGCGCCCTAACGAAGAAAAATTATGCTTCTCCGCCGTGTTTGAAATGGATAATGAGGCGCACATCGTCAATCAATGGTTTGGCCGCACGATTATTTGTTCCGACTACCGTTTCGACTACGAACAAGCGCAGGAAGTTATCGAAACCAAAAACGGTCCTTATGCCGATGAAATGCTGACGCTGTTTGCCCTTTCGCAAAAGTTGCGCAACGAGCGATTCAAAAAAGGAGCCATCGCGTTCGACCAACCGGAAGCAAAAGTGGAAGTGGATGAAAACGGAAAACCGTTACGCGTATATTTTAAGGAAATGAAAGATTCCAATTTCCTGATTGAAGAATTTATGCTGCTGGCCAACCGCTGCGTGGCCGAATTTGTGGCCAAGAAGAACAAAGAAAACGTGTTTGTATATCGTGTCCACGAAGAGCCGAATATGGACAAACTGAATGTGTTCCGCGAATTTATACAGCACTTGGGCTATAAGATGCCGGCGGCCAAAACGCCCCGCGATATTGCCAAAGCGCTTAATAAAGTATTGGATTCCGCCAATGGAAAACCCGAAGAACATGTGATAGAAATGATTGCGTTGCGCAGCATGGCGCGCGCCCGTTATTCCACGCAAAACGCCGGACACTACGGCTTGGCTTTCGATTATTACACGCACTTCACCTCGCCTATTCGCCGCTACCCCGACATGATGGTGCACCGGTTACTCGCTCACTATTTACGCAACGGAAAACCGGCCAATAAATCGCAATACGAGGACTTGTGCAAATACTCGTCGGAGCGCGAACAGATAGCCACCGAAGCCGAACGCGCCAGCATCAAATACAAAATGGTGGAATTTATGCAGGACAAAGTCGGGCAAGTGTTCGACGGCACGGTTTCCGGCGTCACCGAATGGGGCATTTATGTGGAATTAAACGAAAACGGCATCGAAGGCATGATTCCTATGCGCGAAATGCAAGGCGATTACTATGTATATGACGAGAAAAAGTTTGCCGTTATTGGACAACACCATGGCAAGAGCTTTACTTACGGCTCTCCGGTTCGTATTCGTGTAACCCGCGCCAATCTTGAACAGCGGCTAATGGACTTTCGCCTCGAAGTGAATTAGTAGTGCAAAAATATGTTGATTCTTTTTTGATTTTTCTGAAAACTTTTTTTGGAAGTTTCATTTCCCGGTTTGCTATAAAAATTTTTCAATCCCTCAAAAAAACTTACGAATTTTTGAGGGATATTTTCAACATCGAAAACCCCAATTCACGAATGTTTAAAAACCCCGATTTATCAACAATCATGCGTTTTCAACAATGTTTATAATTATATTCAATCCGCTTAAAATCATAACTATTCCCAGTTAATAGCTATTCATCTTTTTTTAATAAACTGTAAGTTTTGTAACTTTACCGTTCATAAAATTATTTTTACCGACAAAATGCACCGTTCATTATCATCACCATATTTTTATATAAATAAATTTTATTATAATTATTAAAGAAGACTTTGTTTAAAACCGAAAAGAAAAATTTTTTATTTGTCATTGCGAGCAAAGCAATCTATTTCAAAACTACAGATTCTTCACTTTGTTCAGAATGACAAAGCAAACGATAAAATTTTAAAATATACAGTAAATGGATACATTCATTCCGCATATAGAACGCGAGCAATCCGATAACGATTTTGAATCGAAAATTCGCCCGCAAGAGTTCGATGCTTTTTCCGGACAGGAAAAAATTATTGATAACTTAAAAGTGTTTGTCAAAGCAGCTTTATTGCGCGAAGAATCGCTCGATCATGTGTTGCTACACGGCCCTCCGGGTTTGGGAAAAACAACGTTGGCGCATATTATTTCCAACGAGTTAGGCGTTGGTATGAAAATCACATCGGGACCGGTATTGGACAAGCCCGGCGATTTGGCCGGTTTGCTTACAAACCTTGAAAAAGGTGATGTACTGTTTATCGACGAAATTCACCGCCTCTCTCCTATTGTCGAAGAATATTTATATTCGGCTATGGAAGATTACACGATTGATATTATGTTGGATAAAGGGCCGAGCGCACGTTCCATTCAAATAAATTTGAATCCGTTTACATTAGTGGGCGCTACTACCCGTAGTGGTTTACTGACTTCTCCCCTACGCGCCCGGTTTGGTATTCAATGTCACTTGGAATATTATGATGCAAAAATTTTATTTCGCATTATAAAACGCAGCGCTATTATTTTGGATGTGGAAATTGAAGAACAAGCGGCGTACGAAATTGCGATGCGCAGCCGCGGAACACCTCGTATTGCCAATGCTCTATTACGTCGAGTGCGCGATTTTGCACAAGTGAAAGGTTCCGGCGTCATCGATTTGGAAATTACGCGTTATGCCCTTGATGCGTTGAATATAGACAAACACGGATTAGACCAGATGGATAATAAAATACTTTCTACTATTATTCATAAATTTAAAGGTGGGCCGGTGGGTTTAACGACTATTGCCACCGCTGTGGGAGAAGATCCGGGAACAATAGAAGAAGTGTATGAACCGTTTTTGATTAAAGAAGGATTTTTGCAACGCACGCCGCGTGGACGTGAAGCTACAGAACTTGCTTATAAACATTTAGGGGCTTACACGGAAGGAAAAAGCGGAATATTATTTTAAAGGATAATATTTGTTATAAACCGGTAAGGTAATTTCGCATCTTCGCCGGCGTAGTCCACACCAATGCGTGGCGTGGCTTTTATATATTTTTTCGGAATTGTTATACCGCGGTCTTCTATCCAAATAGTATTTTCCAACAGAGATGTATTTGTTAAAGAATAGTGCAATCCTAATGCTTTCGCCACTTTTCCGGGGCCTATCAAAAAATCGGGCGCAACTTTCTTTTTATTGCTGTGCTCAAGCATACTATCTATTCCGGTCAACGGAATGGCGCCGCGTATAAGCACGGCATGAGGTGTTCCTTCCTTGTTGGTAACTACATTAAACAGCGAATGTATTCCGTAACACAAGTAAATGTAAGCTGTTCCTCCTCGGGCATACATTACTTCCGTGCGTGCGGTACGGATACCTCCGTAGGCATGCGACGCTTTATCGCTTATGCCGGCATAGGCTTCCGTTTCGCAAATCACGGCTTCTGTTAGTTTTCCGTCAATATTGGAACACAACACTTTTCCCAACAAATCTTTACTGATTTGTACAACATCATCGCGTAGATAAAAAGAGAGTGGAAGTTTCATCGTTTAATTACAAGCTTGTTTCCGGTTGTCAATTACATTCTGCGCCGCTTGCATATTGGCTTGCGCGTATTCTTTCATTTGTGTTACGAGTTCTTTATAATCGTCCATATAATTTGTCTTGTCCGATTCTTTATATTTATACAATCCTTCGTGTCCGGCCTTAGGAACAATCAGGAATAAAGAATCATTTATTACGCCATATTTGTCGTCGGCCGCGAAATACATGAACGGCCGGTGTTCCTGGAGTAAATCTACGCCTAAAGTATTGTTGCAGTACGGTAATTTCAGTAAATCCATGATGGTGGGGAAAACATCAATTTGTCCGCCGAAACACGCAAACGATTGCGGCTGCGTAATGAATCGGGGGCCGAATATAATCAATGGGACATGGTTGTAGTTGAGCGGCATTTCATATACGGCATCCAGGGGCGCTCCATGGTCGGCAATGAAAACAAACAAGGTATTATCGAACCAGCTTTGTTGCGAAGCTAAAGCGATAAATTTGCGCAACGCCCAGTCGGAATACTCTACAATCGCCTGGTTTTTTATTTCTTTTTTTGAAGGTTTGAAATAACCGGGAACGTGATAAGGGCCGTGGTTACTTGCTGTCATAAGCGTGGCAAAAAACGGTTTTCCTGTTTTATGTAACTTGTCAAAAAACGGCATCGAAAAGTCAAACATATAATCGTCGGGAACGCCCAGCGTGCTTACAATTTTATCGGCCGGGTAATTTGCTTGCGAAACCACTTCGTCGAAATCATTCGCTTTCAAGAAACCTTCGATATTATCGAATTGCCCGTCGTGCGTCGTAAAATAAATGGTCTGATAGCCGTGTTGTTTCAGCGTGGAAGCCATGCCGTGGTATTTCAGCATCTCAACACCCATCATGCCGTGCTGCGCGTAAAGCGCCGGAAAAGAAAATAACGTACTGTAAACGCCGTTATGCGTATGAATGCCGGCACTGTAAATATTCTCGAAAGAGTATCCTGCATTTGCCAAACTGTCTAAAAAAGGCGTCAATGCATCCGTATTGCCGAAGCGCTGCATGTAGGCGGCACTCATGCTTTCCATAAGCACCAGCACCACGTTCGGCGGATTAGTGTTGACGCTGTCGGGTATCACGCGGCGCAAAACGGGCGAACATTCACCGGCGTGTTGAATTCCGAAGTAAGCCTGCACTTTTTTTATTGCTAGCGCTTCATCCATCAGGTGTAGCGATTGGTTTGTTCCCTTATTTTTGTCGAGCGCGCTTCTAATCAGCGTGAAATTAGGATTAAGCCCCAGTTGGTTTAAAAAAGCATTGTTGCAAAAATAAGCCGTGCCCACCCGGATAGGCGATTTTTCCGACAACCGGCCGCGTATCCCTACAAACATTAATCCGGCGGCACAAAGCGTCAACACAATGCTTACAATAAAATTTCCCCGCGTTTTATCGTGCATGAAAACAGTAAAAATCTTTTTCAATCCGAAGAAAAATAACACAAGCACAACCAACAACGGAATAATGTAAACGGCATAACGTATTTCCTGAAAAATCATTTTAAAAACAAAACCGGGCGTATCGAGCCACTGGAAAGCATTGACGCTGAAGCGCGAAAAGAATTGCCCGAAATACGGTATATCGACGGCGCATACGATGAATGCCAATGCGAAAGCGCTAAAAACGAAATAGAAAATGATTTTACCTGCAAGTTTTGATGAGGGTTTCAGAAAATCTATAACCGAAAGCGCTAAAAACGGGAAGAACAGAATATAGCCCGCTATCACGATATCGAACCGCAGGCCCATGAAAAATGCATGGAGAATAGTGCCTGTACCGTCGTTCTCCGTAATGTATGAAAGCCCTGTAAAATAAAGGATAATCCGGAATATGGTAAAAATGCTTAGAACTAAAGCATAAACCTTAACTATCAATTTAATATTGGCAAAGCCTGTTATCTTCATGGGTAAACGAATTAGGGTGCAAATGTATGCAAATTCATTTAGAAAAGCTTCTAAGAAAAGGAAGCTATTTTAAGGTTTATGCTTACATTTGCAGTAAATTAAACGACTTTCAAATGAAACAAATTCCATTAAAATTAGCCACCGTATTAGTATCCTTATTGTTTTTCTCTCTTGTTTTTTCCTGTAAGCCGAAACAAGTTCCGGCCGATGTGCCGCAGGGGATAGCGTTGCTTCCGATAAGCAGCGTAAAGCAAACAATTGCTCTTTTTTCGGAAGCCGTGCAGAGAAAAGATACGGCTTTGTTGAAACAATCGGTTTCTCCGAGTTTTGCAGTAGCTACGGTTACATGGCCTTCTTCGCGAAACAATATGCAAATCATATTCGAACGGACAACCGCTATAGATTCTATTGTCTCTGTTGCCGATAGCGTAGTGGCCTTTGCGGGTTCTTTCAAGCAGAAAATAATGGCAAAATGTTATTTGCAGGGAAAAGAGCCGGTGGAAACGAACATTACGTTTGACGGGCGCGACGGAAAAATTTTGTATGTCGATTATTTCGATAGCCTTTATGGTATCTTTCGCGATAAACCGGCGCAGTTAGCGGCCGTTTTGCCTATCGAACAAGACGATAACGGTTCTATTATCATTCATTTGAAATTGAATAAATATGATCAAGCGCTTCGTTTTCTGTTCGACAGCGGAGCCGACGGCATGGCTGTTTCTACCGAGCTGGCCGGAAAAGCCGGCGTGAAAGTAAGCCGTTCGCAAAGCACGTCGGTGGTGGGCGGAAACATGAAAATTACCGTTTCGTCGGGCAACACCGTCCATTTGGATACCCTTTCGATTCCGAATCAAAACATCGCACTATTCGAGAAAATGCGCGGTAATATCGACGGTATTATCGGTTTGAATCTTGCCAAGCACTTTATTGTAAACGTCAATTTCGACGAGCAAAAAATGTACCTGTACCGTTTCGGCAGCTACGAATACGAAGCGGAAGGCGAAACGGAAGCTATTACCGTTCCGGCGGGTGTAATTGTTATTCCCGGCTACCTGAATCTTATCGGGAAAGACACGGTGCAGGGGAATTTCGTATTCGATACCGGCGCGGCTTATTATTTTATGGGTTTCAGCCCCTTTGTGCGCAACAACCGCCTGTTGGTAAGCGGATTCAAACCCGAAGAACAATCCTCTACGGTGAGCATGGGTATTACCACGCCGGTGTTCGAAGGGAAAGCCAAGGAATTCGGATTCGGCGAAACCATCAAACAAACCGATATGCCGGTGTCGTTACAGGGTTCTACCGCTAACAGCGATTGGAAGCCCGGCGCCGATGCCTCGGTGGGCATTAAGTTGATAAGCAAGTATAATTTTACGATTAACCTCTTGGAAAAAGAAGTTCACTTTACCCCGCGTGCTGCAAAGTAGAAGTTAGCTATTTTTCAAAATAATAAACCCCGACAATATTCAAACCATTGTTGGGGTTATTTTGTTTGGCATGCATGTCTTTTATTTTTGAATATTTCTTTGTATATTTGTAAGTTATTAAACATTGAAATCATGATTGTAGAGAGAACATCCAATGAATTTATAATCCGTTTTCCCATATCAACGGGAATAAAAAATATACAGGATTTAATAGATTATTTGCGCTATAAAGAGATAACATCTTCTTATGAAACAGACCAGGCAGATGTTGATAAGCTTTCAAGGGAAATCAATAAAAACTGGTGGGAACGGAATAAGAAAAAATTATCATAAGCGTTCTATGAAGATTATATTTGATACAAATATTGTCTTCAGCACTTTGTTAAATTCTAATGGGCGGATTGGTAATTTGCTATTAGACACACGTGGGTATTTTGAATTTTATAGTTGCAAATACCTACAAAAAGAGCTCTTTCGTCATCTACCAAAAATCAAGAAATACACAAAATTACGTGACGAAGAACTATTTGAATTATTAACGCTTATTGAGAGTCGAATTTTTTTTATTGACGAAGAACTACTTTCGCATGAAATATTAGTTTCGGCGAAAGAACTTGTTTCCGATATTGATTATAATGATTTAGCATTTGTAGCACTTACCGGTCATTTAGACGGTTTGTTATGGACGGGAGATAAAGAATTAATAGAAGGTTTGACGCAAAAAGGTTATCGCGCTATTATTTCAACACATGAACTGTCAACACTTTTAGAGAAATTGAAGCAATGTAATAAACACTCTTCTTAGTTACTTCCGACTAAAGAATCTCAGCCTCCAGACTACAAAGCCTCCTTTGAGGCTTGAGGTGCTTGCATCTCCCCGTTGTAACTGATAAAATCGGAATTTGTCGGGGTGATGTCCACCGAAGCATAGCCGCTCAGGCCGATGTTTACCCGCACCTGGTAACTGTCTTTGGGCGACGTCACTTCAAACGAAATCATATAACCCTTTTTCTGTTTAAAGTCCACTTTGTAGTTTTTTACCGGTTCGGCAAACTTAATGCCGCCTTCGGTGCTGCCGTAATCGGCGCGGTACGCTACGCCGAAGTAAGGTAAGTAAGCAATGGCCGAATCGCCGCGCACGGTGAAATCGTACGACGAAGTGAGGTTGATGGAGCGGCCGCGCATGGGAAGTGCGGAATTCATCAATATCGTGTAATTTTTAGCCTCCACGGCCGCTTTTATAGTGGCCGCTAATGCTTCCTGCTTGGCTTTTTTCTCGGCCTTTTTATCTTGTTTGCCCTCTTGCCCGAACACCGGCGAAAACGCCAGTAATAATGCGATGGAAAGAATACTTGTTTTCATAATTTTCTATTTAAAGAATCCATTATAGAATAATGCAAAAGACGTGCCGTTTGCACTGTATAGTTTTAAGACATATATTTGCACCACAAAAATAACAAAAATAAACCAAAATATGATTAACAACCTGAAACCTATTGCCTTATTAATGGCGGTTGCACTTATGCTTAATGCGTGTAACAAAGACAGTAACAAAGACCCGGAAGAAATTACCGATGATTCGGTAAGGATTACTGAAATTCAGAAAAAAATGGGAAGCGAGTACAAAACCTCTTCGAAATTTATATATGATGAAAAAATCCGTCTTTCGGAAGTTTTGGAAAATTATTGGGAAGAAAATGAAGCAACAGGTGATTATTATCTGAAGGAAGAGAATAAATATGTTTTTGCTTGGGGTGCTGATGAAAAATTACAGAAAGTGACCTATTTTAAAAAGTTGCATAATGAGACACAATGGGAAGAAAGAGGATATTTTGAGGTTGTTTACGCAGGAGATTTAATAACGCAAACTTCGTATAATCGTGCAGGAACCGCTCAAAAAGAAGAGCAATACGACTTTACATGGAATAATGCTAAAGTCGGCAAAACAACGTGTACGAGTTCCTCTAATAGTACGTATGAAATTATTTTTTCATACGATGATAATGGAAACTGCACGCCAATTACCCGTTCAACTATCGACGTATATGATAATTATAGATATGAATCTAATGCAAAAACAACGAATACTTATGATCTTAGTAAACAAAGTATTTTCGCTTATATGCCGCTCGAATATTTTCTTCTTTTTGGAGGAGATAACATAGGCTCTTTCCAATCTAAGAATATTATTACCAAAACGCTTCGTGAGTATAATTACACTGATTCATCAATTATTCCCAGCGAAAAAAAGAATGAAGGAAAGAGTACCTATACATCAACCAATGCTTATACGTATGATGCGAATAATCGTGTAATAGAATTTACGGAAACGTATGTTGATTATTCTAAATATACTGATTACGAGGATCCTTCGCAAAGCTATGAAAAAATAGAAGACCCGGAAGTTTTTTTCTACAAAATAATCTACAACAAATAAATCTTTGAAGAAAAGTAGCAAAGCCGCCTCTACGGGCGGTTTTTTTGTTGACTTTATTGACTTTATTGATTGATTTGTAAAGAAACTTCAAAATTGGTTAATTCCTAAAAAATGGCTAACATTGCAGTTAAATTACGGCGGAAATGCTTATAGAAAGCGCGAAAGAACTTCTCGAAAAATTAAATTTGAGTGATGAATGTTCAACAATTGAAGCAAAAAGAGCTTCGAAGGTTGATCGGGCATTAATGGAAACCGTGTGTGCATTTTCTAATGAACCGAATTTAGGTGGCGGCTACATTTTATTGGGTATTGAATATGATTCGCAGGCGTTGTTTCCATCCTATATTGTTTGTGGGACGGAGAATCCCGACAAACTTCAATTGGACTTGAGCACCCAGTGCGCCGATATGTTCAATGTACCCATACGGCCGGAAATCAAAGTTGAAATGATTGACGGCAAAAATGTCGTTCTTGTTTTTGTTCCGGAGTTGGCGCCTTCACAAAAACCGGTTTACTTTAAGCCGGAAGGATTGCCGCGCGGAGCTTTTCGCAGAATAGGCTCCAGCGACCAACGTTGCACGGATGACGATTTATTTCTTTTTTACAATAAGGAGGATTCGCTGGATAGCAGTATTATCAAAGACACATCTTTGGACGATATTAGTGAAGAAGCGCTCTGGTTGTATCGCAAATTGAGAAGCAATCTCAACCCTTATGCCGAAGAATTGCAGTATGACGATTTGGAACTGTTGCAATCTTTAGGATGTGTGAAAAAAGAGGATGATAAGTACTATTTAACCTATGCCGGCTTATTGGTCTTTGGTAAACGTCAATCACTTCGCCGTTTATTGCCTATGGTGCGGGTTGATTATATTCGGGTTCCGGGTAATGAGTGGGTGGCAGACCCTGAAAATAGATTTACTACGGTGGATATGCGCGGGCCGCTTATCGAACTTGTACAGCGGGCTTTTAATGCGGTAACAGACGATTTGCCCAGCGGATTTCTTTTACCGGAGGGAGCGTTGCAGGCAAACAGTATCGGCTTACCCTCGAAAGTGTTGAGGGAAGCAATTGTGAATGCTTTTATTCATCGAACTTACCGCGAGAATCAACCGATTCAGATAATACGTTATGGTAATAGATTAGAAATTAAAAATCCGGGATTTTCATTGAAGCCGGAAGAACAAATGGGAGATCCGGGCTCGCGTAATAGGAATCCGTTTATTGCCGCTATATTTCACGAAACAAATTTGGCGGAAACAAAAGGAAGCGGTATCCGCACCATGCGTACATTGATGGAGAAAGCCAACCTTATGCCGCCGACTTTTGAAAGCGACCATGCCAACAATCAGTTTACGGCGCGCCTTTTACTGCACCATTTTTTGAACGAATCGGATATTAAATGGTTGATGCTTTTTAATGATTTTGATTTAACGGATAGCCAAAAGAGAGCGATTATTTTTGTGCGAGAGGTAGGGGCTATTGATAATCAAACATATAGGCAGTTAAATAGAGTGGATATTTTAAAAGCGAGTTCAGACCTTCGTGGATTAAGAGAAAAAGGCATTGTTCTTCAGAAAGGCAAAGGACGGAATACGTATTATATGCCCAATCATGACTTTGTGTTATGGGAAGGTTTTCTTAGTGAACCAGTTCCCGCCCTTAGTGAACCAGTTCTAACTCTAAGTGCGCTACTTCCCGGCCAAAGTACACCACTTCGTCAATCCTTGCTCGATAAATTACCATTAGATGCAAAAGAAAAGTTGGAAAAATTGGGCAAACGAAGTAATGATAAAGCAGATGTTGAGAATATGATAATAGAACTGTGCAGAGAGCAGGCAATGAGCTTAAATGACCTTTCTATTCTTCTTGGTAAAAGAGAAAAATACTTATTGTATAATTTTATTAAACCATTGAGGGAAAAAGGACGGATTACTTATACTCGTCCTGAAATGCCGAACCATCCCCAGCAGGCTTATAGAACAGTAATTTCTTTTAATAGCTAAAAATAACTACTTTTGCCGCTTGTTAAACCTGAAAATATTTAAAAATACAAAAAATATGTCAGATAAACTGATTGCTAAGATTCCCGAAGGCCCTTTGGCCGAAAAATGGACGCGCCACAAAGCGGCTATCCGCGTGGTAAGCCCGGCCAATAAACGCAAATTGGATATTATTGTAGTTGGAACCGGTTTGGGTGGCGCTTCGGCGGCTGCTTCGCTCGGCGAACTCGGCTACAATGTAAAAGTTTTTTGTATCAGCGACTCACCGCGCCGTGCGCACTCTATTGCAGCACAGGGCGGTATCAATGCGGCAAAAAACTATCCGAACGATAACGACTCGGTCTATCGTTTATTTTACGATACTATCAAGGGCGGCGATTATCGTGCCCGCGAAGCGAACGTGTATCGTTTAGCCGAAGTGAGCGGCCCGATTATCGACCAATGCGTGGCGCAAGGAGTGCCTTTTGCTCGCGAATACGGCGGATTGCTCGACAACCGTTCGTTCGGCGGAGCGCAGGTAAGCCGTACGTTTTACGCCCGCGGGCAAACCGGACAACAATTGTTGCTGGGCGCCTATGCCGCGCTGAACCGCGCTATTGCCAAAAAACAGGTAACCTCCTATCCGCGCCATGAAATGCTCGACTTGGTGCTGATTAACGGCGAGGCCAAAGGAATTATCGCACGCAATCTGGTAACCGGCGAAATCGAACGCCACGCCGCACATGCCGTAGTAATTGCTTCGGGCGGCTATGGCAACGTATTTTTCCTTTCGACCAATGCTATGAACAGCAACGGTTCGGCTGCCTGGCAATGTTATAAAAAAGGCGCTTTCTTCGGAAATCCCTGCTTTGCACAAATCCACCCGACCTGTATTCCGGTACATGGCGACCAGCAATCGAAACTCACGCTGATGAGCGAATCGTTGCGTAACGATGGCCGTATTTGGGTTCCCAAGAAAAAAGAAGACGTTGAAAAACTACGCAAAAAACAAATCAAAGCTTCGCAAATCCCCGAGGAAGAACGCGACTATTACTTGGAACGCCGCTATCCGGCATTCGGTAACTTAGTGCCGCGCGACGTGGCCTCGCGTGCCGCCAAAGAACGTTGCGACGCCGGTTTCGGAGTGAACGAAACAGGCTTGGCCGTATTCCTTGATTTCAAGACTGCGATTGAGCGTCTCGGAAAACACGTGATTGAAGAACGTTACGGCAATCTTTTCCAGATGTACGAAAAGATTGTGGATGTGAATCCCTACGAAGAACCGATGATGATTTATCCTGCTATCCACTACACCATGGGCGGATTGTGGGTTGATTATAATTTGATGACCACCGTTCCGGGCCTGTATGCCATTGGCGAAGCCAACTTCAGCGACCACGGAGGGAATCGTCTCGGCGCCTCAGCCTTGATGCAGGGCTTGGCCGATGGTTATTTTGTGTTGCCTTATACTATTGGCGACTATTTGGCCGGTAAGATTCAGGAAAAGAAAGCCGATGTAAACCATCCTGCATTCGAAGAAGCCGAGAAAGCGGTAAAGGAAAAAGCCGCAAAACTTTTTGCCGTGAAAGGAAAAGAGCCGGTGGATTATTACCACAAACATTTGGGAAAAATCATGTGGGACTATGTGGGTATGGCGCGTAACGAAGCCGGCTTGAAAAAAGCCATCGAAGATATCCGCACCTTGCGCAAAGAGTTCTGGAGCAACGTTTATGTTCCGGGCGAAAACGGCGAATTCAATCAAGAATTGGAAAAAGCCCTGCGCGTGGCCGATTTCTTTGAAATGGGCGAACTCATGGCAATGGACGCTCTCAATCGTAAGGAATCGTGCGGCGGGCACTTC
This sequence comes from Bacteroidales bacterium, assembly GCA_031551045.1. Taxonomy (GTDB): domain Bacteria; phylum Bacteroidota; class Bacteroidia; order Bacteroidales; family UBA932; genus JAVBOD01. The sequence goes on along the minus strand of JAVBOD010000078.1, from coordinate 28,868 downwards.
CGCGAAGAAATGCAAACCGAAGAAGGCGAAACCAAGCGCGACGACGACAAATATATGTACGTTTCGACTTGGGAATACAAAGGCGCCGCCGAACCCGAAATGCACAAAGAGCCGCTGCAATACGAGTTTGTGAAATTAGCCACACGGAACTACAAAGATTAGTCCACAGATTATACAGATTAACACAGAAGATTATGAACTTCACTCTAAAAATATGGCGGCAAGCAAACGCCAAGGCAAAAGGAAAATTTGAAACCTATAAAATCTCATCTATTTCGGCGGACACCTCGTTCCTCGAAATGATGGATATCCTCAACGAACAGCTGATTCGTGAAGGAAACGATCCGGTGGCCGTTAATAAAGGCTGCAAAAGCAGCGGCCCGGTGGCGTTCGACCACGACTGCCGCGAAGGTATTTGCGGCATGTGTTCGTTGTACATCAATGGCCGTGCGCATGGCCCCGACGACGATATTACGACTTGCCAATTACACATGCGCAAGTTCAAAGACGGCGAAACCATTACCATAGAACCATGGCGTAGCGCCGGTTTTCCGGTAATAAAAGACTTGGTGGTGGACCGCGGCGCCTTCGATAAAATCCTGCAAGCCGGCGGATTTGTGTCGGTAAACACCGGCGGTGTACCCGACGGAAACGCTATTCCTATATCAAAAGAAAAATCCGACGAGAGCATGGACGCTGCGGCCTGCGTGGGTTGCGGCGCTTGTGTAGCTACTTGCAAAAACGGTTCGGCCATGCTGTTCGTGTCGTCGCGCATAAGCTCGTTGGCATTGCTGCCGCAAGGAAAAATAGAAGCCTCGCGCCGGGCAAAAGCCATGGTCGCCAAGATGGACGAATTGGGTTTCGGCGCTTGCACCAACACGCAAGCCTGCGAAATGGAATGCCCGAAAGATATTTCTATTACGCATATCGCCCGCATGAACCGCGAGTTTTTATTAGCTAAATTAAAAGACTAAATCATCGATTATGAGCTTTGATAGATTTGACAAATTTCAAAAATTTGTCAAATCTAAAAAATCAAAGATTAACCACAATTACATAAAGATAAAAAATGAAAAAGCTACTGACTTTATCTTTCCTTTTTATATTGGGAATGTCTGCTGTTTTTGCCCAAACGGAAACAACTGCTAAGAAAGATACTTCTTATTGGAAATTGAAAGGTGTTACCGGATTAAATTTTTCGCAAACTTATTTGGAAAACTGGTCGGCCGGGGGCGAAAATGCGGCCGCCGGAAATGTCTATCTGAATGCCTTATTGAGCTATGCAAAAAATCATGTTTCGTGGGATAACACGCTCGATACGGAATTCGGGCAAATCTACACCGCTCAAAACGGTTGGAATAAGGGAGTGGACAAATTGAACTTTGCCTCTAAATTCGGCTTGACACACAACAAAATAATTTACTATTCCGCATTGCTCGACTTTAAGACGCAATACGCCAAAGGATACAAAAAACCGGGCGACGAAGATTATATCTCCACTATTATGGCGCCGGGCTATTTGAATTTAGCATTGGGTATTGACTATAAACCAAACGCTTCGTGGACGGTATTTGTTTCTCCGGTAACCGGCAAGATGACTTTCGTGCTGGACGATTATTTATCAGGTATTGGTGCATTTGGCGTTGATGTGAATAAACACTTGAAAACAGAGCTTGGTGCGTATGCCAAAGTCGGTTTGAACACTAAGCTTCATGAAAATGTCAGCTTGTTGAGTACGGTTGATTTTTTTACGGCGTATGACGATTCTTTCGGCAATGTGGATGTGAACTGGGACGTGCTGGTTTCCATGAAAATTACCAAGTATTTAACCGCTACGCTCAACATGAGCCTGAAGTATGACGACGATACCAAAACCATGGAAACGCTTAATGTCGGCGGTATCGACACCGAAGTGCAACGCGGCGCCAAGGTGCAATTTAAAGAAGTATTCGGTTTAGGCGTATCCTATACGTTTTAAAAATTGCTTAGATTTGACAAATTTCAAAAATTTGTCAAATCTGATAGATAACAAAAAACGCCGGCAAGGAAAACTTGCCGGCGTTTTCGTTTCAGTTCGCTTTATTCGAACCGTGTTTTTATTTGATCGTCTATAAGTGCATTTTTAAATTTATCGAATCTCGAAAATCTACGGTCTATGATTGTATAATTGGGTAAATTCTTGCGCATGGCCTTCACATTTTGTGGCGAAGGAGCCGGCGTAATGCCGGTAATTTCAGTAATTGCTTTTGCTAAAAGCGGCTCCGATACATCTCCCAATGGCACAGGGTTACGAATGATATCTTCTTCTATTACAAACGTGGGAGCAAAACCGTCTTTAAAGTCGGTTACGCCTTCGCTGTTGGCGTAGGTATAAATAATCGGCATCATGACCCAATTTTTTAATTCAGGGTCAACAACCCATTCCCCATTCTTTTTTATCTCTTTTTGTAAAGGCGCGGAGGCGGCGTATTTTCCATAGGTTCTTTCTCCTATTAAGACAACCTCCATGTAAGGATCTAAGCCGGTAATAGTTAATTCCGATGCCGAAGCAGAACCGTTTCCGGTAAGTATATATATTTTATTCAAGTCCATATTCAAAGGGACGGTATTATCGAATGTATATCTGAGATTGCGGGGATCGTTTGCTTGCCAATGGGTTTGCAGGGTATTATTCCATTGCATGGTTATTAATGTACTGCCATTATTCACAATAGTTTTTGGAGCTAAAATGCTACATAAGTGAATGGCGGACAATACGGCTCCTCCCGGATTATAGCGCAAGTCCAATACAATGTCCTTCACACCGTCCGATTTGAACTGTTGAAATGCCGCATCTAAATCGCTATCGTAATTGTGGAGGTATTGTGCATAGAATAAATACCCGATTTTCTTTCCGTTGGTTTCAATGACTTTTTTTATGACGACCGGATTCAGATTTAATACTTCGGCTGTCAATGAAATTTCACTACTTGGGGCAATTACATTTTCTATCGGGTCGTAAACACCCATAATTAATTTTCCGGATGATTTATAAATTACATTGGTAAAGTTATCCTCGGTCAAGTATGTTCCATCTATTCCTAAGATAATATCGCCGCGCTTTATGTCGGCGCGCGAAGCCGGAGTATTGGGATACACATATTCAACTACTGCAAAAACGTTCTTAGTTCCAGAAAATCTTCCGAAAGTGAGCGAATAGCCGAAGGTGGTTTCTATTCCCTCCAGGCTGTTTAAAAGGGATTGTGCATCGTCCGTGATAATTGACCACTTGTCTTCGGTTCTATAAAGTAATTTTTCAAAATATTTTTTTGGATCTGATTCGTTGGCAGGGTTAATAGCGGGCATTTTATCTTCCCAACGATAATAAGAGCTCATGTCTTCCTGAATCCAATTATTTACTTTTTGTGTGAGGCTTAATCCTTTGTCTTTCTCACAACTATAGAAAGAAAATCCGGTAACTATAATTAGAAGGGAATAAAATAGTTTTTTCATAGTTTTTGTTTTAATAGTCGTACAAATTTATTAAAAATAAATGAAATAGCTATATGCACCCGTCATTGCGAACGAAGGCCTCCGTCCTTGCGAGTCCCGCTCTGCGGGGCGAAGCAATCTGTGTTTAAGGATAAGACTGCTTCATTGTTTTTTTTTGTGCATTTGTCATGCTGAACGAAGTGAAGAATCTACGATTTTACGAAACAGAGATTCTCGTAAGAGACTCTTCACTTCGTTCAGAATGATAGCTTAAATGTCATTACAAATGATAAAAAAAGCGCAATAGCCGCTGGTAGGTTCGTGCCGGAATAAAACGCTTGGCGCGGGCAAAATTCGTTTGTACCAAATTCCCCACTTTATACCGAAATTTCGGATGTTTCTTTCGTACGATGCGATGCATCAATTTGGCAATTTTCTGCGGTTTGCAGCCACCCGTTTCCTCCTTTTCGATGATTCCCATGCACCGATCAAAAGTTTCGCTGTAATCGGGGTCTTTTTGCGTTATTCCCGATAAGGCGCGGCTCGAAGTAAATCCGGTGGAAAAATCGCCCGGCTCTATCAAAATCACTTTAATGCCGAACGGGTGTACTTCGAGGCTCAGCGCTTCGCTGTAGCCTTCCACCGCAAATTTCGAAGCCGAATAAAAACCTTGGAACGGAATGCCCATCACGCCGCCCAGCGAACTGAGATTAATTATTTTCCCGCTTTTTGCTTGTCGCATGTGGGGCAATACGGCGCTGCACACATTCACGGTGCCCATGAAATTGGTTTGCATCTGGCTTTGAATTTCATTGGGCGTGGCCAACTCGGCGGCGCCGGCAATACCCATGCCGGCATTGTTGATTACCACATCGATGCGGCCTTGTTCGTGAATAATCGTTTCTATTGCTGATTTTATGGAGCCCGGATCGGTTACGTCCATTTGCAGCATACGGATAGCGCCGGGTTTTGCAACGGGCGCTTTACGGCTGGTTCCGTACACGGTATAATTTTTTGCCGCCAAATATTCGGCGCATGCTTGGCCAATACCCGAGGAGGCTCCTGTGATTAAAATTACGGTGGGCATTTTCTGTGGCTTTGTTTCGTGGTTACAATTTTTCGATTTCATCCAACCAGAGCCGGCTGCCGGCATCGCTTGGCATTCGCCAGTCGCCCCGCGGCGAAAGGCTTACGGAGCCTACCTTGGGCCCGTCGGGAAAACAGGAGCGTTTGAACTGCTGGCTGAAAAAACGTTTGAAAAACACAAGCATCCATTTTTTGACGATTGCCTTTTCATATTTTCCCTGGAAAGCACGTTGAGCCATGAATAATAATTTTGACGGGCGAAAGCCATAGCGGACGGTGTAGTATAAAAAGAAATCATGCAGCTCGTAGGGGCCTACCAAATCTTCGGTCTTTTGGCTTATTTCTCCGTCATTTCCGGCCGGTAGTAATTCCGGGCTTACGGGAGTGTCTAAAATATCCAGCAGCGTTGTTTTGACGCTTTGTTCGCCTTGTTGTTCGGCAATCCGGTGAATCAGATGCCGGATAAACGTTTTCGGGATAGAAGCGTTTACGGCGTACATCGATAAGTGGTCGCCGCCATAGGTGGCCCATCCCAACGCCATTTCCGACAAGTCGCCGGTGCCGATTACCAGGCCGTTTTCGGCATTGGCGATATCCATTAGGATTTGAGTACGCTCGCGGGCTTGGGTATTTTCATAAACAACATCGTGCGTTGTCGCGTCGTGGCCGATATCTTGAAAATGTTGCAAGCAGGATTTTTCGATAGGGATGGTGCGCACTTCAACGCCTAATGCATTCATCAGTAATTCGGCGTTATGGCGGGTGCGTTGCGTCGTCCCGAATCCCGGCATGCTTACTCCCACTATTTGCAGCCGCGGGATGGACAACATGTCGAATGTTTTTGCACAAACCAACAGCGCCAAGGTGGAGTCCAGTCCTCCCGAAACGCCGATAACCACTCTTTTGCAGCCGGTGTGTATAATTCTTTTTGCTAAAGCGGCTGTTTGAATCGCAAATACTTCTTCGCAACGCTCGTCTATTTGCCCGGGTGAACCGACAAAGGGAAAAGCTTCTATTTTCCGCGAAATTTCAATATGTTCATTCTTCAATGTAAAAGGAATGATCCTGTAAGTGGTACTTCCGCTCTTTTCAAAACCGGTGTGTTTCTTACGTTCCGATGAAAGAAGTTCTATATCGATTTCACTGGTAAGAAGATTATTCTTCCTCAAAAATCGATTACTTTCGGCGAGTAAGGCGCCGTTTTCGGCTATAAATCCGTTTCCGGCAAACACCACGTCGGTCGTCGATTCGCCGAATCCGGCTCCGCTGTATATGTAGCCCGCCACGCATCGTGCCGATTGTTGCAGCACCAGCGATCGCCGGTAGTTGTTTTTGGCCACCAGTTCGTTGCTGGCCGAAAGGTTGAACAGCAGGTTGGCTCCGTGTTGCGCGTGCCTTGAGCTGGGAGGAGCCGGTGTCCAAAGATCTTCGCAAATTTCAATACCGACAAAAACATCGTTGTTTTGAAATAAAATATCGGTACCGAAAGGAATCTCCTGCCGGCAAAGCGCAACCGTATTGCGCAACGCCTCCGGAGCGGATTGGAACCAACGCTTCTCGTAAAACTCATTGGAATTCGGCAGAAAACTTTTGGGTACTACCGCAAGGATTTTTCCCTGCTGAAACACCACCGCCGCGTTGAATAACTGAGCGCCGTTGCGCACCGGCATCCCGACGATGGCAAGAAGCGTTGTACTTTTTGTGTTTTCCAAGAGCGTTTCCAGCGCTTTCTCTGCCGCCTCCTGTAATGTCTGTTGAAAAAATAAATCGCCGCAGGTATAAGCGGTAATACATAATTCGGGGAAGCAGATTATTTCCACTTGCTGTGCGGCCGCTTCGTGAATAAGGCTTTCGATTTGTTGAATATTAAACACACAATCGGCAACGTGTATTTCCGGCGTGGCGGCCGCTACTTTTATGAATCCGAAATTCATGGCTCTCATCTTTGATATACAAAGATACACATAATTTTTTCTTATCTTTACAACAAAAAAGAAGCGATGGAATTTTTCACGACTTGCGGAGGTATTCCGGTATATGTAAACGATACGGAAAAAGGAGATAGCGCCGTTGTATTATTGCACGGTTATTTGGAAACCATGGCTGTGTGGGACGATTTTGTAAAACGCATCAGCCCGCACGTCCGCGTAGTGCGTATCGATTTGCCGGGGCACGGGTTGAGCGGTTCGCACCCCGAGTGCAACACGGTAGATTTTTCGGCAAAAGTAGTCTATGAAGCGTTGCAAAAGTGCGGCGTGAGGGAAGCTGTCGTTGTAGGGCATTCCATGGGCGGTTATGTGGCGCTGGCGCTTGCTGCCGCTTATCCGGAGGTGGTGCGCGGATTGGCGCTTTTTCATTCCACGCCCAATCCCGACTCCGAAGAGAAATGGAAAGACCGCGACCGCGAAATAGCGCTGATTCGTGCGGGAAAGTTGCCGTTAGCGGCCAAACAAAGTTTCCCGAATATGTTTGCTGTGGAAAATGTAAAACGCCTGAAAGAAAAAATCACGGAACTCGAAGAATTAGCCGGAATCCACGAACCGCAAGGCATTATTGCTTGCTTGGAAGGCATGAAAATCCGTCCGGACAGGAATGAATTTTTAACCGCATTCAAAAAGCCATTGCTATTTGTGTTCGGCGAAAAGGATTATTATATCGCGGCGGAAACGGCGCAAAATTTAGCGGCAAAATTTCCGCAAGCACAAACGCTCTGGCTTCAAAACTCCGGCCACAGCGGCTTTTTGGAAGAGCCCGAAACGGTAGCTGCCGGATTGCTGGAATTTATCAAAAAAACCTAACAGGAATAAATACAAAACTTGTTAGGTCTTATGCTCCTCGTCATTGCGAGCGAAGCGAAGCAATCTTATCCTAATAAGAAGATTGCTTTGTCCTCGTTCCTTTTCCTCGCAAAGACGCATCTGTGTTAATCTGCTAAAAGCTGTGTGTTTACCACAAAAAATTATTAAACGGATAGCGGCCGGCATGGATTTCGGCCACCATCTTGTAGATATCGTTCCGTAGTTTTTCGATATTGATTTTCTCTTTGGCCGAAATGAAAATGCAAGGTGTGTTCGCTTTGGCAATCCAACTGTTTTTCAACTCTTCCAAACTGAAATTTTTAGGCGTTTTGTCGGTCAAATCGAATTCATCTTTTGCTTCGAAGCGGTAGGCATCGATTTTATTGAAAACCAAAAAGACCGGCTTCTCTCCTGCTCCAATCTCTTGCAGCGTCTGTTTTACTACATTCAACTGCTCTTCAAAATTCGGATGCGAAATATCCACAACATGCAACAGGATATCGGCTTCGCGCACTTCGTCGAGTGTGCTCTTGAACGACTCTACCAACTGGTGCGGCAGCTTGCGGATGAATCCTACCGTATCGCTTAGCAAAAACGGGCAATTCTCCAGCACCACTTTCCGCACGGTGGTGTCGAGCGTGGCAAACAATTTATTCTCGGCAAACACTTCGCTTTTGGCCATCAGGTTCATGAGTGTGCTTTTGCCCACATTAGTGTAGCCGACTAATGCCAGGCGTACTAATTCTCCGCGGTTGCTGCGTTGCGAGGCCATTTGCTTGTCAATTTTTTTCAACTGTTCTTTCAGCCGTGCAATTTTTTCCAGCACAATCCGGCGGTCGGTTTCAATCTGCGTTTCGCCGGGCCCGCGCATAATCACGCCTCCACCGCCGCGTTGCCGTTCCAAGTGTGTCCACATGCCGGTAAGCCGTGGCAGGATATATTGATACTGTGCCAATTCCACTTGTGTTTTGGCGTATGCGGTTTTGGCGCGTTGCGCAAAAATATCGAGAATCAGCGAGGTGCGGTCTAATATTTTGCACTGCAAGGCTTTTTCCAGATTACGCATTTGAGAGGGGCTGAGTTCGTCGTCGAAAATAGCGGTGGGAATTTCGTTTTCTTTGATGAATTCCGCGATTTCTTCCACTTTTCCGGTGCCGAGATATGTCCTCGGATTTGCATGGTCTAATCGTTGCGTAAAGCGTTTTTTCGCAACAATTCCATCGGTTTCGGCCAGAAAATCCAACTCGTCCAAATATTCCTTTACTTGGTCTTCATTTTGTCTGGGTGTTACAATCCCCACTAAAACAGCCGTTTCCAGCGTTTTTTCTGTCGTATTATATTTTTTCTTTTCTATCATAACATTTCACGTTGTTATAAATAAAAACCCCAACCTTTTTGAAAGTCGGGATTTTCAATGCTGCGTTACTAATTGCTTTGCTGTAATTAGCGTAGTTGGAGGTTGATGGGCAACGTGTATTTTACACGTACTGCCTTTCCGCGTTGTTTACCGGGCACCCATTTGGGAGACATAGACATTACCCGGATTAGCTCCTTATCGATGGAAGGGTCAATAGAACGTAGTATTTTTACATCGACTACTTTTCCCTCTGCACTTACTACGAATTGAACAAATACTCGTCCCTGAATCCCGTTTTCCCGAGCTACTTCCGGATATTCAAAATTCTTTTGTACCCAGTTGCGGAACTCATTTTCATCGCCGCCCATAAATTTCGGCTTTTCTTCTACCACCGCTGCCGGAATATCTTCTTCTACTTCTTCTACTGCGGTATTACCCGTTCCTTCTACATAGTCCATAATTTGAACACCCAAATTCTTATCATCCTCTGTAGAAATAACAAGGTCGTTATCCAATTTTACATTATCGTCCACAATATTGATAACTTCCGATATCACAGGAATAACTTTTGGTTGTTCCATTGGAGGCGGCTCCGGTTGAGTGATAGGAATCATTTCCTCCTCTGCTGCTGCTACAGAACTGTCACTTAGTGTTGAAACCGACTTATCATACGTTTTGTGTTCAAAAAGCGCCCAAACGAGCAATAATGCAACAACTAACCCGATTTCCCGGAATAAGAATTTCTTATTCTCCAAGTCTGCCTTTGGTGTTTTCTTAATTTCCATAGTGGTTTATGCAAGTTTTATCACCGTAAAGGTAAAAATAAATTTTCAAAAACGCAAACAAAGTTGTTGATAAAAATTTGAAAGATATATCTAATATTCTGATAATAAGTAAAATAAAAATCTGCTACGGAATAGCAGATTTTTATTTGTGGAGCATGTCGGAGTCGAACCGACGACCTCGTGCATGCCATGCAAGCGCTCTAGCCAACTGAGCTAATGCCCCCTTATTTGTGGGGACAAAAGTACAACCAATTTTTTAATTTACAAAAAGCTATCCTATCACTTTTAGTAATTTCCGGAAACGTGGCTCATTGATAATCACATCGGCGTAATATTTCAGGAGGTTATCGTTAGAGCAGAAAGCAACGCCCACGCCGGCATTTTTTATCATGCAAAGGTCGTTCCTGCTGTCGCCGATAGCGATGGTGTTTTTTATGTTGATTTGATAGTTATCCAAAATATGCAGCAGCGCATTGGTTTTGCAAATGGAATGTTTGCAGATGCTTTTTTCGGAATTGATAAAGAACGAAGGAATTTTTACCTCGCCGGTACAGGTATTTTTCGAAAATTCCAATTCGTTGGCCATTGAAAAATCCACGCCTAACTTGCTTTTCAAGTGTTCGGTCACGAAGTGGTAACTGTCGGAAATAATGCCGATGATGTATCCTTTATCTTTTAATTTTTTAATGGTCGAAGCCGCATCACCCACTATCGGAATGTTGTCGGCAACGGCAATCAGTTCCTGATGGCTTTTCCCCTTGAACAACGTGGCAATGCGTTTGGTGATAATCATCGGGTCGGTTTCCGAATGGCGGATATTCATGAGTGCTTCTTCGAAACCGAAGCGGGCGGCGCATACGTCCACAAAACGCCCCTGCAACAAGGTATTGTCCATGTCGAAAATCATTAACTTATGCAGTGATTTCAATTCATTGCTTAGGTTGATATCCAGCTGCGAGCGGATTTCGGCAATGCTGCCGAGCTCTTCGAACGTGAGGTTCGGATTGTTGCTCGAGGCTGCTTTGGAAATGATGGCCGAAGCCACTTCTTTGCTCATTTTTCCTAATGCTTGCCAAGGTTTGCTTTTGTTTTCGAGGTAACCGATATTTACCTCTTTTATGCGTACATTCATCAGGTACATGTCAATCAGAATGCCGATGTCCACGCCATAATCGTCGTTGAATGTAATTTTTTCGAACAGTGATTTCCGTCCGGCAATCATGCCGCTTAGCGGTTGTTGAAACCGTGTTAGTTCGGGAAAAAGAATGCTTAGCAACGGTTTTGCCACCAATTCGGTGACGCGGCCGGCATTCCGGTCGAATGACGATTTTACGAAATCGGCTTTGTTGCGCCGTATCGGAGTTGTCAATAATTTGATGGTGCCCGTTGGATACGGTTCAATATCTCCGTCGAGAAATACGATAATATCATTGCCGGCGTGCCGGATGCCGTCTTTCATGGAACTGCCTTTACCCGGCGTAGCGCTGGTGATTACTTTGGCGCCGCGGTTTTTAGCGATAAATACGGTATTGTCCGACGACTGGTCGTCCACCACAATTACCTCGCTCACGTATTTGTACGATTTGGCAAAATCAATAACCGAAGCAATATGTTCTTCCTCGTTTAATGCGGGAATGATGACAGTTATCATGGCGCTCGTTTTCTTTTGCACAAGATACAAAAAAGAATGATTATTGAGGTGCAATTAACCGAAGTTAACAAAAAAACCGGCTGTTCGGGCCGGTTATATTTTAGGGACGGTGTGTTTACACCAACTTCATTTCGCTCAACACGTTGTTCATGCTGCGAACGGCGTCGGCGCTTTTGCTGAATGCGGCTTGTTCGTCGGCGTTCAGTTTGAAATCGACGATTTTTTCCCAGCCGTTTTTACCGATAATCACCGGAACACCAATACAAATGTCCTTTTGGCCGTATTCGCCATCGAGCATTACGCAGCAGGGCATCAGTTTCTTTTGGTCGCGTAAAATAGCTTCTACGAGGAACGAGCCGGCTGCGCCCGGCGCATACCATGCCGATGTGCCGAGGAATTTGGTCAACGTAGCGCCGCCTACCATCGTGTCGGCTACTACTTTGTCGAGCGCTTCTTTGCTTAACAAATTGCTGATGGGAACGCCTTTGTACGTGGCAAGGCGGGCCAGTGGAATCATCGTGGTGTCGCCGTGTCCGCCGATAACCGTTCCTTCGATATCCGATGCGGGAACGTTCAGCGCCTGTGCTAAATATTCTTTGAAGCGGGCGCTGTCCAACAATCCGCCCATGCCGATGATGCGTTGTTTGGGAAGCTTGGTGGCTTTCAACGCCAAATAGGTCATGGTGTCCATCGGATTGCTGATGACTACAATAATAGCGTCCGGCGAGTATTTTAGTATGTTTTCGGCAACGCCTTTTACAATGCCGGCATTTGTACCGATGAGTTCTTCGCGCGTCATGCCCGGTTTTCGCGGAATGCCCGAGGTGATGACCACTACATCGGAATTGGCCGTGGCGGCATAGTCGTTCGTAACGCCTTTTATGCGGGTGTCGAATCCGTACAGCGTGGCGGTTTGCATCATGTCTAAGGCTTTGCCTTCGGAGATGCCTTCTTTAATATCGAGCAGTACGATTTCGGCTGCCAGTTCTTTTTGTGCCATTACGTTGGCACAGGTGGCGCCTACGTTTCCGGCGCCTACAACGGTAATTTTTGACATATGTTTGTGTTCGTTAAATTAATTTTCAAAAAACGGCGTAAAACTACTAATAATTTCTAACTTTGTCTAATTGAAATGAAATCGTTATGACAAAAGCAATGGAGGATTTTCGCAATTATCGTACCAAAATGAACGAGCGAATTTTGGCGCAAGATAATTTGGTAATAAAAAGATTATTTAATCTCGACACGAATACCTATGCCGAAGGCGCTTTGCCCGTCAAAACAAAAGAATTATTGGGTTTGGCAGCATCCATGGTGTTACGATGTGATGATTGTATCAAATATCATTTGGAAAAATGCGCACAGCAAGGCGTAACAACTTCGGAAATGATGGAAGTTTTTGCAGTGGCCAATATTGTGGGCGGCACGATTGTAATTCCGCATACACGGCGTGCCATGGAGTATTGGGAAGAGTTGTTGCAAGAAAAATAGTTGATATTCCGGGGGCGAGGAGCGGACGAATGCTAAAGAGGAATACTTTTTGAGAGACTCTTTATCAATAAAACAGTGGAAGAATTATGATTTCTTTTTTTTCAGAAAATATTGCATTTGACTTACCGCAAAAACGCCGTGTCAAGCATTGGTTGAAAACATCGGTGGAAAATGAGGGAAAAAGGGTAGGAGTGGTATCGGTGATTTTTTGTTCCGATGAGTACCTGTTGCAAAAAAACCGTTTGTACTTACGGCACGATTATTACACCGATGTGATTACATTTGACTATACGGAAGGGAATGCCATTGCCGGCGATATTTTTATCAGTATAGATACCGTAAGGGTTAATGCGGAAACCTATAAAGAACCGTTCGAACGGGAGTTGTTGCGGGTGATAGTGCATGGCATGTTACATTTATGTGGCTATAATGACCAAACAAGAGCTCAGCAAAAGCAAATGCGCGAAAAAGAAGATTTTTATTTGGATGCTTTATAAATTTTGAACAGCCTCCAAACAGCCTCAAAATTCATTGCTGTCAATAACACCGGGTTAATATCTTTTCATAAAAAATAGACTTGCCTTTTGTTTGTTCCTTTTATCTTTGCGCCGTCCGATGATTATCGGGCCGGAGTAATCCGTTTTTTATTTACTTAATACCAGATTTTATGCACAAAATTAAAAAGAAAGGCTACTGCCGTTGCTTCAGGCGATGGAGCCGGACACCTTATGCTGCTTTCAACAGCATGCACAAGGTTGTCAAAATCGGGGTGCTGAGCGTGGGGTTGTCCATTGTAGCACAAAGCGCTAACAAAGCGTTCGCACAATCGGATACGCTCACGCCGGCACGCATCAGCGCTTTAGACGAAGTCGTCATTGTGGGGCAGCGCGAAGACGCTTTGCCCACGGTAGTTCGAACCATTACTTCCGTTACCCGCGCCGATGTAGAGCGTGCGCCCTCCGCAACCCTCAACGGACTGCTTCGCACCCTTCCTTCCATTGACCTTCGCCAGCGCGGCCCCTTAGGCACTCAAGCCGACCTTTCCGTCCGCGGCGGCAATTTCGACCAAACACAACTTCTGCTCAACGGGGTCAACTTCAGCGACCCGCAAACAGGACACTATTCCTTAGACATCCCGATAGATCTTTCGTCCATTTCGCACATGGAAATCCTGCAAGGCCTCAGCGCGCCCGGCGCCATTGGCGGAGCATTGAACGTTGCTACCGGAAACCAACCGGCAAATACTGCTAATATCCTGTTTTCCGGCGGGCAACACAGTTATTTGAATGCGCTTGGAAACGCCACGCTGGCTAACGAAAAATGGATGGCATTCCTATCGGCATCCTATCGGCAAAGCGCCGGCTACACCGGCAATACCGATTTCCGAGCTACAAATTTTTACAATTTTATCCGTTACCAATCCGGCATCGGGAAATGGGAAGCGCAGTGGGGCTATCAGGATAAGCCTTACGGCGCCAACGGATTTTATTCATTTGCCTATCCCGAGCAATTCGAACACACCCGCACTTTGCTGGGAAGCCTCCGCTGGCAAAAAGAAACGGGAGTGGTTAATCTTTCAGCAACCGTGTATCACCGGACGCATTTCGACCGTTTCGAATTGTTCCGCAACGTAGCGCCCGATTGGTACGCGGGGCACAATTATCATCAAACGGCCATTAACGGCGGAGAAGCGAGCGTGCGCTTCCAGAGTATATTGGGACAAACTACGGTGAGCGCCGAACTCCGCAACGAACATATTTTCAGTAACGTGTTGGGGCATCCGGTGGAGGCGCCGAGGCCGGTTCCTTTTGAAGGCGATGCGCACTATACGAATGAAGTGGGTCGTACGCTTTTCCGCGGCTTTTTTTCACAAGGTTATGAATACCGGAATGTTGCGGCGAATGCCGGCGTTTCGTTTCACCATAGCAGCGATTTTGGCAATAAATACTGCCTTGCCGGCGATGTCCGCTATAAATTTAATCGCCATTTCGTCTTGTATGCCGCGGCCAATCAATCGCTGCGCTTGCCCACGTTTACCGATTTGTTCTACAAGAGCCCCACGCACGAAGCGAATCCAAACCTGCAACCCGAGGAGGCTACGGTGTATGAAGCAGGAGGGAAGTGGGCGAAAAATACATGGACACTGACCGCCAATGTATTTTACCGCCAGGGGCGGAATATTATCGATTGGGTATATACCGAAGGAGCCGACAAGTCGAAAAGTGAAAATTACACTCATGTAAATGCCGCAGGAGCGGAATTTTCGGCGCAATGGATTCCTTCCAAACATAATGCCGGCAATTTTATACAGCAAGTTGGTTTTAATTATACATTTACAACTTTAGATAAGGAAAATGCGCCGCAAACCACTTCCTATGCCTTGGATTATCTGAGGCAAAAAGGCCATGTGAGTTTGGAGCATCTGGTGTTTTTCCGGCAATTGAAAGCTTCTTGGAATATAACGTTCTACGACCGAGCCGGTACGTATGTCGATGCTGCTTCCGGCGCTGCTACCGCTTTCGAGCCTTTTACGCTGGTCGATGTGCGCCTCCGCTGGGACGAGCGGCGCTTTGCCGTTTTTGCCGAAGCGAATAACCTTTTCGGCGTCGCTTATTTCGATTATGGAGGCCTGCCCCAGCCCGGCTGTTGGATTACGGCTGGAGTATTGCTGAAATGGTAGCCATGATAAATTGTTAACCGCTAAGTATAAGCATATAAACCTTCTGCTTAGCGGTTGATTTTTGGCACATCTTTTGTTTATTCATACGGCAAAAACAACGCTATGAAACCGCAACAGAAAAAACCTACAGTGCTGATAATCGGCGGTGGATTTGCCGGATTACGTTTTGCCGATAAACTTTCCGAAAAATATTTTGACATTGTATTAATCGATAAACATAATTATCATCAATTTCATCCCCTGCTTTATCAGGTGGCCACTTGTGGGCTGGAGGTAAGCGCTATCTCATTTCCGTTTCGGAAGAATTTTCAAAAGAAAAAAAATTTTACATTTCACATGGCCAAGGTTTTTTCCATTATTCCGGCCGAAAAAGCTATTGAAACCTCTATTGGGAAGTTAAGCTATGACTATTTGGTGGTTGCCGCCGGCACACAATCGAACTTCTTTGGAATGAACAATATTGAAACAAGTGCATTCCCGATGAAGAGCGTAACGGAAGCCCTGGCTTTGCGAAACGTATTGTTGGAAAATATAGAAACGGCCTTAAATATTTCTTTACCGGAAGAGCGGAAACCTTATTTGAATATTGTGATTGCAGGCGGCGGCGCTACCGGAGTGGAAATAGCCGGAGCTTTGGCCGAAATGCGGCACTATATTTTTCCAAAAGATTACCCGCTTTTGAATATTGACGAAGTGCAGATTTACTTGATGGAGGCTTCTCCGAAACTACTGGCGAGCATGTCGGAAAAAGCTTCGTCAACAGCCCGGAAGTATCTTGAAAAGATGGGCGTGAAAGTAATGACAAATACGGTTGTTGCCGACTATAAAGAAGATGTTGTTTTATTGAAAGACGGAGCAACTATTCCCTGTAAAACGCTGGTTTGGACCAGCGGCGTAAAAGCGGTGCTTTTTAATGGGATTCCGGCGGAAGCAATGGAATCCCGGGGGCGGATATTCGTAGATGAACATAACAAAGTAAAGGGTTGTGAAAATATTTACGCCATCGGCGATATTTGCCTGCAAACCGAGAAGCGTTATACCAAGGGGCATCCGCAAGTAGCACAAGTAGCTATGCAGCAAGCAAAAAATTTGGCGGCAAACTTCATTTGCATGAAAAAAGGAAAAAAACTTCGTGCATTTTCCTACAAAAACAAAGGCGCATTAGCTACGGTTGGGCGCAATAAAGCAGTTGCCGATTTGCCGGGAATCGGCTACCTTGGCGGCATCCTGGCCTGGTTAACGTGGTCGCTTATTCACTTATTGTTTACAATGGGTATAAAAAACAAATTGCAAATCATGATAGATTGGATGCAGGAATACTTTAGTTATGATGCCTCGTTGCGTTTAATTGTACATCCTAAATACCCGAAAGCAAAGCCGTATTGCGACCCTGATTGTCAAAAAAAAGAAGAGTGAAAAAACTCTTCTTTTTTTATTTAACGCAACTTTTTAACTTTTATTTTTTTCAACGTGCTTTTCTTTTTCTTTGGGAACAACTTTTTGAAACGTATATCCTTAAACGAACGCTTTTTGAACATCATATAGCCTCTGAGAACAATGTAGCATAGTACAACCGCTATGGAAGCATAAGCAATCCAGTGGGTAACTTCTTTGTCAAATATAAATAAACTGATACAAGCTACTACCACTAAAACAGCAAAAATCCAATCAAGCTTGATTACATGTCTCATTGCTGAAATAATAGTATTTAAGATATGCGTTTTTTTATAGCGTTTATCGATAATAAATATAAATGCAATGCACAAAAGAATGATAAACGCAACGGTACCCCAAATAAAGAAAGTTACATTTTCCAAATACATGTAGAAAAGCCCTATAAAAGGCCAGAAATAAGCAATATATTTTGCGAAAGGAATGAAATCAAAGGTCGCTATAATAGCTATAAATAAAATGACGGTAGATGCCCCTAACACCCATTTTAAACCGGCCTTATGGCTTGGAGACAAGCTGTAAAGCGTTGCTAAAAATAAGTGTACAAACAAAACCTGTGCGAGGAAAGAAAGCCAGAAGAAAATTTGTTGCGCAACGGAATAGTGACAAATAAGTTTTATTTCAAAGAAAAAGCCGGTTAAAATAACGGTAAGAATAAAATCGATATGCAAACATAACTTCATCACGGCGCCGATACGCTTATAAAGCCTTTCTTGCTTACGAGGAATATTGCTGAGCATTAGTTTTAAATAGAAAAAGAAACAAAACAACGCTACTAAAACACCGACGGCAGCGAGAAAAGAGGGAAACTTCCAAGCAGCACTTTGTTTACTGGCCATGTAAATCATCCAAACTACAATCATAAACATGATGTATGGATTCTTTTCCAAAGCTTCGGTTCCCTTCGACAGTCTGTCTATAAAACTATTATTTTTCATAGGTTTTAGGTGGTTATTTTATTAATTCATCAATGGAATATTTTCCGGGTCCCCATAAAAACAATACGATGTACACCGTTAAGTATAGAATAGCCATTTCTTTTGTAGCAAAAGCATCTCCTCCATGTATAATGAAAGCTGCTACCGCCATGGTGGCCATGAGCATGGCCAGTGATAGGCGGGTGAAGAGGCCGATAATCAAGAGTGCCGCGCAAAATACTTCTGCAAACACATTTAGAGATAAAGAAATCGTAGGGTTTAGGCCCATGACAGAAGGAAATTTACCCGCATAGTCGGAGAAATGCATTAGTTTACTCCAGCCATGTCCGAATAACATGTAGCTGCCAAAGCCAACGCGAAGCAAGAATAGAGCCAGGTTGGCATTAATAATCTTAGTAGAAAAAAGTAGTTTTTTCATATGATGTGTGTTAAAATGTTCGAGATTGAGTGCCAAGCCAAATAGGCTTCAAAGATAATATATTTTTATTGAAGTTTAACTTTGGCAAGTTTTTTGTTACTAAAACATAATAACACTTTAAAATTATCATTATGAAAAAGAAAATTACGGCCGTTGTCCTTTTTCTTTTCTTACTAAGTTCGCTTGCTGCTATAGCTCAAACCACCGGTACGGGAAATGAACCTGTAAAGAAAAAAATAACATTTCGCGACTCGTTAGATGGAGCTTTTGACGTGAGTGATTGGATTATAGATTTTAATGGTTTTATTCCCATGCCGTACATTGTGACCGAGCCGGCTTTGGGCGGTTTTGGCGGCGCTTTGGCGCCGATATTCATCAAACAACACCCTCCTAAAATGGTCAATGGGAAACCGGTGGGGATTCCGCCCGATATGACTATCGGTTTTGGCGGATATACGCTTAATAACAGTTGGGCGATAGGAGGGGGGCGCATGGCTTCTGTCCCGCGTTGGGGTATCCGCTACAAGATTATGGCGGCCTATGCGAATGTGAATATGGATTATTACAAAACAGTGAATCTCCCGATTGCCGGAGAGGAGGAAATAAAATTCGGGATTAATATGAGAACCGTTCCTGTAATGGCCTATATCGGGAAAACGTTTAAAAATCCGCGTTGGGCCATTGGGCTTCAATACATGTTTGCTCATTCGGATATCTCGGCCCAGCCCGCTTTTAAAAATCATCCGTATATCGACAGCCTTATACGCTCCAAAGATGTTTCCAGTAATTTGGGAAGCCTGGGTTTGTTGGCCGAATTCGATAATCGCGATAATACCTTTACGCCCAACAACGGATATAAAGCCTATATTAATTTCATGTGGAACAATCCGGCTTTCGGTAGTGACTATTATTATGAGCAAATCGAAGGGGCCTTGTATTGGTATATCCCTGTCATGAAACGCTGGACTTGCGGGTCGCGTTTCGATATGCAACAGGCCTGGGGCGATATTCCGTTTTATATCAAACCGTTTTTAGATATGCGGGGCGTTCCCACCGCCCGCTATCAGGGAATGACCACCATGCTTGTGGAATTGGAGCAGCGGGTAGATGTTTATAAACGCTGGAGTGTAATAGCATTGACCGGTACCGGCAAAGCATTCGACAAATACCCGCAGTTTTCCGATGCGACATGGGTATATAACTATGGCGGCGGTTTCCGCTATCTGATTGCCCGTAAATTGAATTTACGCATGGGGGTCGATATCGCTAAAAGTAACGACGACTGGGGCTACTATTTTGTATTCGGTAGCGCTTGGATAAGGCAGTAAGGCCTCACTGAAACTTAAAAGACAAAAGGGTACAACGGTTTTATTCCTTGTACCCTTTCATCTATGTGTTCTTTCATCCTTTTACCTTAGTTGAAAATTAATTGGGAAGGTGTATTTCACTTTCACCGGTTTGCCGCGTTGTTTTCCGGGCGTCCATTTCGGCGACATGTTCAGCACGCGTATCGCCTCTCTATCCAAAGAAGCATCGATGCCGCGCACAATTTGAATGTCTATCAGGTTTCCTTCTTTATCAATAATGAATGAACAAATCACCTTGCCTTGTATGTGGTTTTGTTGTGCTTCTTCCGGATATATGAGTTGGCTGAAAACCCATTTGCTGAACGTGCTTTCATCGCCACCCATGAACGTGGGTTTTTCTTCTACGGCAACCGGTGGGAGCACTTCGTCCACTTCCTCTTCTTCTTTTGCTTTTTTAGGCTCCATGTAATCTCTTATGTCCACCGGCTTATCCGTAACTTCCGGGTCGGGAAGCACAAACGGAGGAGTGTCGGGGTCGTCCGTAATGGTAATTACATCACTGATTACCGGCGGTTGTACATTGGGTTGTTCCGGTTCGTCGGGCCTTGTAATAGGGACTTCATCTATAGGAATCTCAATTCCCGTCCCGGGGTTGTATATTACCTTGGAGACGTCGTAGCTGTTCCATTCAAAGGCGTAGAAAACGCCTAAAAGAGCTATTGCTAATCCGATTTCGAAGAACAAGAATTTTTTGTTTTCGAGATTTGCTTTGTTGGTTTTCTTTGTTTCCATAGTGGTATATTTTAAAGGGTTTTTGAACCTTGTTTATTATTAAGATGCAGGAACGATTAAAATTCCATAAATTATTTTTTCGTCCTTGCTGTTTGTCATTGAGGCTGTTTAAAAATTGCTTTTAAACAACCTCAATAACGGCACCGATTCCCCATCCTTGTAAAGAGTTCGAAGAACACTGTAACAATCTATTCCTTTATTTTACTTCTTCATCTCCTTTGCTGCTTTTACCAAGCGCACAAATTCGCGGCGGTAGCCGTCTTTGTCTTCTCCGTAGGCGCCGGAAGCCAGCGAAATTACTTGTTCGAAAGTAGCTTGCGCTTTGAAGGGCGAATCGTTGAGCAGCATTCCATATTCGGCCACAGCCGCCGAAAAGCGAAAATTGTCCGATGTTTTGTTGAGCGCGGTTTGCGTATCTATGATCGGCACTTCTATCTTACTGCTGGCGTCGCCATCGGGCGCTTTGTAGCGTATTTTCACGGTAAGCAACTCTTTGCTGCCGGTCAGCGTATTTTTCTCGGTGGAATTTGTTTGCTGATATTTCAAATCGTCGATGCTGCCGGCATAATTGCTTTTTACACCTGCCGGAACCACTTCGTAGAGCGCCGTAACGGTTTGCCCGGCGCCCATTTCGCCGGCGTCTTTCGTGTCGTCATTGAAATCTTCGCTATTCAGCAGGCGCGATTCGTAGCCAATCAACCGATAAGCCTGTACTTTGGCAGGATTGAATTCCACCTGCACTTTCACGTCTTTGGCAATGGTAAAAAGCGTGCCGCCGAACTCGTTGACCAACACCTTTTGGGCTTCGTTCAGATTGTCGATGTAGGCATGATTGCCGTTTCCCTTTTGTGCCAGCGCTTGCATCTTGCTGTCTTTGTAGTTTCCCATGCCATATCCCAACACGGTAAGGAATACGCCGCTTTTGCGCTCTTCTTCTATCAAATTTTCCAAATCTGCGTTGGAGCTTACCCCAACGTTGAAATCTCCGTCGGTAGCTAAAATAACGCGGTTATTTCCGTCTTTGATGAAATTGCTTTTGGCAATTTTGTAGGCTAATTTAATTCCGGCGCCACCGGCAGTAGAACCGCCGGTCTGCAGGTTTTCGAGCGCTTCTATGATTTTTGTCTTGTTATCGCCACTTGTGGAAGGCAGTACTTCGCCGGCCGCTCCGGCATATACCACAATGGCCACGCGGTCTTTGTCGCGAAGATTGTTTACCAGCATTTTCAACGATTGTTTTACCAACGGCAATTTATTCGCCTGCTCCATGGAGCCCGACACGTCGATGAGGAACACCAGATTGGCGGCCGGCAGGTTTTCTTTCGCAATTTCTTTTGCTTTCAGACCGATGTGAACCAGGCGGTGTTGCGTGTTCCACGGGCATTCTGCAATTTCCGTAATCACATTCACGGGCGTTTTTCCGGTAGGAGCGGGGTAGCCGTAATCAAAATAATTGATCATTTCTTCGGAACGGATCGTGCCTTTCTGCGGCAACTGCCCGTTGTTTATGAAGCGGCGCATCGTGCCGTACGACGCCGCATCCACATCGATGGAAAAAGTGGAAAGCGGATTATTTAAAGCGTTGAAAAATTTGTTTTCCGAATGCCTGTCGTATTCTTCTCGGCTTTCCTGTGGCGCAGGGATATAGCGGAGGCTATAATCTGCTACCATTATGGATTGTGAGCTTGCGGTTGTTTTGTATCTTTTTGCTGACCATGCATGTCCGGTTGCTATCACTTCCTCGAGTTGCGCTAACGATGCTTCCAACGCAACATTATGCACCGTTTGTGTTATTTTCACTTCTTTTGTCTGGAACCCGACATAGGAGAAAACCAGCGTTTTTCCTTTTTCGGTTTGGATGCTGTATTTCCCGTTTGCATCGGCTGTTGTGAACGTTTTTGTTCCTTTCACTTGTATGCAGCAACCGGTCAAGGGACTTCCGTCGGCAGCGTCGCTCACGGCGCCGGTTACAGTGATGGATTGTGCGTTTGCACAGAAACTCGTTAAACAGGCGAGAGCTGTTAATAGAGAGAGGATTTTGGTAAAATTTGTTTTCATAATCTCTGGTTTTTCGTGTTAATTTTCTACATTTGCCAATAGGATGCAGAATATTCCATCATTCCATAAAAAAAATTGAAATTTGTTGCATTTGCCTAAAAATACCTCTTCAAAAAACGACGAAGAGTTGCTGGCAGAGTATCGGAAAACGGCTGATATGGCGGTGTTCGGCTACTTGTACGACCGTTATATTTCTTTGGTATATGGTTTGTGCCTCAAATATCTGAAGAACGAAGCCGATGCGAAGGACAGCGTGATGCAGATTTTTGAAGAAGTGGCTGCGAAAGTGATGCAACACGATGTGCAGACATTCAAATCGTGGCTCTATGTGGTAAGCAAAAATCATTGCCTGATGCGCCTTCGAAAACATACTTCGGAAAAAAAGGCCGTGAATTTCGAAGAAAAATTTATGGAATTTACCGACGAATTTCATCTTGATAAAGTGCTGGAAGACGAACATAAATTGCAGGCGCTGAACGAATGTATCGAAGCTTTGCCGCCGCATCAGAAACAAGCTGTGGTAAAGTTTTTTATGGAAGAACTTTCCTATAAGGAAGTGAGTGATGTCACGGGAAACGATTTGAACAAAGTGAAAAGTTTTATACAAAACGGAAAGCGGAATTTGAAAATTTGTTTGGAAAATAAACACATACTAAGTGCTTAACGAAAAGCGTATATGACAAAAGAATCCGACATATTGGATTATGCTAAAGGCAAGCAACGCGGTAAGCGGGCGCACCGTTTGGAGCGCGAATCGCTCAACGATCCGTTTTTAGCCGATGCACTCGAAGGTTTTGAACAAAGCGGGGAGCACGGGCAGGCGATTGACGAATTGCGTGGCCTTGTGCAGTTGGAGGCCGGAAAGGCCGGAAAACCTCGCAGGCGGAGCTATAAGTGGACGAATTATTTGTTGGCCGTGGCGGCCGCCATCATGTTTTTCTTGATACTCTCGCCGTTTGTTTACAAGGAGCTGAAGCACCGCCAATACTTGAGTATGTTTGAAGAAATGCAGCGAGCGCCGGCTATTGATTTGGACGAGGATGTTATTCCGGTCACACAGGCGCATTTGCCTGTACGGAAAAAATCCCCGCATCATCCGGTAGTGCGCGATGTTGTTACGCTGAGCAATAACGCTAACAATGCGCTCTTGGCCGATAATGCCTCGTCATTGCGGACGAAACCACTTGCCACGAACGAAGCGCTCGCCATAGCGAGCGAAACGTCCGTCATTAAGAGCGAAGCATCCGTCATTGCGAGCGGAGCGAAGCAATCTAATCATTTAATAGAAAGCGATTTAATTATTAACGAATCCTCCCTTCCTGTTGCTAAAAAAGAAACCTTGGCCATGGCTGTCGCTCAGCCGGTAATAACTTTCGATAAACTTACGGCTGCTTATCCGAAAATTATTAAAGGGAAAATTTTGGATGAAACCGGCGTTGCACTTCCGGGTGCGGTGATTACGCAAATCGGAACGAAGAACGCGGCATTGACGGATGCCGATGGAAAATTCGCCATAGCCGTGGAGGATTTCGATAAACAATTACAGGCATCTTTTATGGGATACCAACCCATGACTGTAAGTGTTCGCGATACTTCGAAACAACTTTTGTTGGCGCTTTCGCCGGATGTCGTTTCCCTCCAGGAAGTAGTGGTTACCGGTTATGGTTCGAAAAAGCGTACTCGAACGACCGGAGCGGTGCCCGTTGTGAAGCCGCCGGAGCAATCAAAACTTGGAAATATTCCGGAAGATGTTTATCCCTATGCCGTTGTCGAAGAAAAGCCGAAATTCATGGGAAGCGATAGCCTAAAAACATTTATTGACTGGGTGCAGGATAGATTGGTTTATCCGGAAGTTCATAGGGAGAGTGCTATACAGGGAAAGGTTTATATTAAATTTGTGATAGCAGGTGATGGTAAACTTATTAATGCTATAGTCATAAAAAGTGTAGAATCTCTTATAGATGCCGAGGCGTTGCGGGTGGTGAATTCTTCTCCTCTTTGGACACCGGGGAAACAAGCAGGCAAACCGGTTCCGGTAAAATGTACGATTCCTTTGAATATCGACTTGCGATAACATTTTCGTATATTTGCAGATTATGAATGAAAAACGTCATTACGAGAGAAGCGTAGCAACGAAGCAATCTAACGAAATAATATGAGCACAACAGCCGATAAATTACCTTTTTCAACCAATCTGTTTTGGGATGTGGATGTTGCCGATGTAGATATGGAAATACATACTGCATTTGTAGTAGAGCGTGTTTTGGATTATGGACAAATGAACGATTGGCTGTTGATTCGTAACTATTATGGAATAGATCGATTAAGAGATATCGCCTTAGGAATACGAAGTATGTTCCCGGAATCATTGTCTTTTATAGCCTTAATGACACATACGCCGAAAAATAAATTTAGATGTTACGAACTTATACAGTCGAAGAAAGCACCTTGGTACTCTTAAAGGAGTTGCAGAAAATACCTCTCTTATCTAATTTGCGATTAGTAGGTGGTACTTCGCTTGCTTTGCAAATAGGTCATAGGAAGTCAGATGATTTAGATTTTTTTGGAACGCTTGACGATAATATGGTAGGAATTCAACTGATGGATGAGTTGAGGGAAAGAGGCTTTTTAGTGGAAATGAAGATGAATTCAAAAACTATAAAAATCTTTATGATAAACAATATAAAGGTTGATATAGTGACTCTTCCTTATGCATGGATTCAACCTCCCATTGAAATTAATAATGTAAAATTGGCTGGGATGAAAGATATCGCGGCAATGAAATTAGCAGCAATTACTAATGGAGGAACTCGAAAAGATTTTATTGACCTTTATTTTTTATTGCAACATTTTTCTTTTAGCGAAATGTTTAAATTTTATACAACAAAATATCCGGATTATACTTCATTTACGTTGCTTCGTAGTTTGACTTATTTTGATGATGCAGAATTAAATCCAATGCCCAAGATGTTCATAGATGTTAATTGGGATACTATAAAAACTACTATAGAAAAGATGATTTTAGATACTGACTTTTCGTAAATTTATGCAGCGCGAGTTTGATATTATTGTAGTAGGAGCGGGGCATGCCGGTTGCGAAGCAGCGGCGGCGGCGGCAAATATGGGCTCACAGGTTTTGCTCATCACTATGGATATGACTAAGCTTGCACAAATGTCTTGTAATCCGGCCATGGGTGGTATTGCTAAAGGTCAAATTGTCCGGGAGATTGATGCCTTGGGTGGCTATAGCGGAATTGTGACGGATAGTAGCACTATTCAATTTCGAATGCTCAACCGTTCCAAGGGCCCGGCCATGTGGAGCCCGCGGGCGCAGTGCGACCGTACACTTTTTTCTATTGAGTGGCGAAAACTTTTAGAAAATACACCCAATTTATTTTTCTGGCAAGATCAAGTTAACCGATTACTCTTTGAAAATGAAAAACTTGTCGGTGTTTCCACCGTTTTAAATGTTATATTCCGGGCAAAGGCCGTGGTGCTCACTAACGGGACGTTTCTAAACGGGATAATTCATATCGGGAAAACACATATTTCCGGAGGGCGAATGGGTGATGCGGCTTCTTATGGAATTTCGGAGCAACTCCGTGAACTCGGGTTTGAAGTCGGCCGGATGAAAACAGGAACTCCTGCCCGCATCGATGGCCGCACCGTTGATTTTTCAAAACTGCAAAAACAGGAAGGCGATAATCCTCCCTCGCGATTTTCTTATTTGAACACTTCCGTTATTGCAGGCGAAGCCTCCGTCATTGCGAAAGGGCCATTCGTCATTGCGAGCGAAGCGAAGCAATCTACTACCTCCTCCTTACAAATAAAGTCTCCGTTATCGCGAGCAGGCCATGCGTTATTGCAAGCGGAGCGAAGCAATCTTCTTCATCCCGATGTTCCACGTGAAACATCGGACTCAGGAATCGGTAATCAGGAATCAGAAATTCAACCTCAACTTCCTTGCTACATTGCCTATACTTCAAAAAAAGTTCACGATATCCTACGCGAAGGCTTTGCCGATTCTCCGCTTTTCTCAGGAACAATCAAAGGAATCGGTCCGCGCTACTGTCCGAGTATAGAGGATAAACTCCGGACATTTGCAGATAAAGATAGTCATCAGCTTTTTTTGGAACCCGAAGGATGGAACACTCACGAATATTATATACAAGGATTCTCCTCATCGCTACCTTTAGATATTCAACTCAGAGCGCTTCGAGCCGTAGAAGGATTGGAAAAGGTGGAAATTTTTCGTCCGGGTTATGCTATCGAGTACGACTATTTTCCGCCGGTGCAATTAAAACATACGATGGAAACGAAGCGGATAGAGAATCTTTATTTCGCCGGGCAGATTAATGGAACGACCGGATATGAAGAAGCGGCGGCGCAGGGCTTGATGGCCGGAATAAATGCGCACTTGAAGATTCATGAAAAACCGGAATTAGTACTGCATCGCGATCAAGCGTATATCGGAGTGTTGATTGATGACCTTGTGACAAAGGGAGTAGATGAGCCTTACCGCATGTTTACCTCGCGGGCAGAATACCGGATTTTGCTCCGGCAAGACAATGCCGACATGCGACTGACAGAATTGTCATACCAACGTGGGCTGGCATCTGCCGAGCGCTACGAGCAATTAACGGAAAAGAAAAAAATTATAGAAGAGATTCTCGCTTTTATAAAAGACACTTCTATAAAACCGGAAAATATTAATCCCTACTTGGAGGCCATCAACTCGGCTCCCATTAATCAGAGCCGGAAATTCATCGACATTGTTGTGCGTCCCGAATTTTCATTGAAGGATTATTATGAAGCCGTCATTGCGAATGGACTGCCCG
Organism: Bacteroidales bacterium; assembly: GCA_031551045.1. Lineage (GTDB taxonomy): Bacteria > Bacteroidota > Bacteroidia > Bacteroidales > UBA932 > JAVBOD01. Next base: position 1,746 of record JAVBOD010000078.1, on the reverse strand, counting down.
ATATTGTAAGCGAAGCTCCCGTCGCCACAAATGAAGTACCCGTCATTGCGAGCGAAGCATCCGTCATTGCGAGCGAAGCGAAGCAATCTACCTCGGCATTTCCAACGGATGCTCCGTCATTGCGAGCGAAGCGAAGCAATCTTATTCTTCTTCCCGATGTTCCACGTGGAACATCTTCGGAAATAATTGAAGCGGTGGAAATTTTGATTAAGTACAGCGGGTACATCAATCGCGAACGACAGCTGGCCGATAAAATGAATAGGCTGGAAAATGTACATATTCCTTCTAACTTCGATTTCGACAAACTCTCATCACTCTCTTTTGAGTCAAGAGTAAAACTAAAACGGCATCGTCCGGAAACTATCGGACAGGCATCTCGTATTCCCGGAGTATCGCCAGCCGATATCTCTGTCCTTCTTGTTTATTTCGGTCGTTAGTGTTCCACATGTTCTATTTTCAGAATTGCAATTGTCATTACGAGTAATACGAAGCAACCGGATATTGGGAGAATAGATTGATTGGTAATACCGATTTGACAAATGTAATAGTCCAATTACATTGGCCTAAACATTTGTAGCATCGGCATTATACCGGAAATAGATTGGATTAAAAGGTGGTTCATATTGGTATAAGACGGTTGCACACTCTGCTTCGTTCGCAATGCTAATGTGTGTGTCCGTCATTGCGAACGAAGTGAAGCAATCTCGGAACCGGAATGGGATTGCTTCATCGCTTCGTTATGCTCGCAATGACGCTGCCGATTTCCCGTCATTGCGAGCATAGCGAAGCAATCTGTTTTCTTTTGAAGTGAGTGTAATTATGACTATGAGATTGCTTCGTCGTTCCTCCTCGCAATGACGGTGCGAATCCTCGTCATTGCGAACGAAGTGAAGCAATCTGTATTTTGAATGTAGAATGTGGTTATGAGATTATTTCTTATTTCCTCCTTTCAATGACGGTGTGAATCCCCGTCATTGCGAAAGAAGTGAAACATAATTTTAAAAATCATTAAAACTCAAACAATATGAACAAAGTTGGATTTGTATATATTATGACAAATGTGAATAATACGGTTCTTTACACAGGCGTTACTTCAAAATTATATATTCGAATATTTGAACATAAAACGATGGCTCATCCCCAAAGTTTTACTTCAAAATATCGTTGTGTGAAATTAGTTTATTATAATACCTTTCCGAATATAGAAGCTGCAATTGCCGAGGAGAAAAGAATTAAAGCTGGTAGCCGTGAAAAGAAGGAAGACTTAATCAACGCTGTTAATCCTGCATGGAATGACCTATGGGATTCAGTAACGCATTTATAAATTTATAATATGTATTTATGAGATTGCTTCGTCGTTCCTCCTCGCAATGACGGTGCCGATTCCTCGTTATTGCGAATCAAGCGAAGCAATCTGTTTTCTTTTGAAGTGAGTGCAATTATGATTGTAAGATTGCTTCGTCGTTCCTCCTCGCAATGACGCTGTGAATGCCCGTCATTGCGAACAAAGTGGAGCAATCTGTATCTTGAAGGTAGAATATAATTATAAGATTGCTTCGTCGTTCCTCCTCGCAATGACGGTGTGAATCCCCGTCATTGCGAGCATAGTGAAGCAATCTGTATTTTGGATGTAGCATAATAGTTGAAAATTGCTTCTCGTACAATGACGATAATAATTTGTTCCACGTGGAACATTTTTGTATTTTTGAACTTTAAATATCAAATATCCTTCTTTAACTTTTTAAT
>JAVBOD010000013.1:0-4378 GCA_031551045.1 Bacteroidales bacterium | reverse complement strand
CTTTGGGGAATTTAGGGGGCCTCCACGTTAAACACCACGCTCACTTCGGTGCCTTTGCCTATTTCCGACCATATGTCCATCGTTCCGTTGTACGATTCCACGCGATGGCGGATGTTGTTCAAGCCGCTGCCGGAAGTTACGGCCGCCGTGTCGAAACCGCTGCCGTCGTCCTGCACCACCAGCGCCACGCGGTCGGCATCTTGCACTATCTGCACCATAATTTTCTGAGCGCCGGAATGTTTCATCGCATTGTTGACCAATTCGTAGGCCGTGCGATAGACCATTACCTCTAACTTAGAATCCATGCGGGTTTCAGGCCCGTAAAAATTGAACACCGCACCCGGTACGCTGTTGCAAAAATCGCCGAGCGCCGTTTTCAAGCCGTAACGCGCCAGCGAGTCGGGCATCATGTTATGCGCCACGCGCCGCAGTTCGCCGATGGATTCGTCGAGCATCGTCATGGCTTTTTGGAAGCGCGCCACTTCTTCGCCTTCCAGTGTAATTCCTTTTTTCATATCATATAAATTTAATTTTACGATAGATAACATACCGCCCAAACCATCGTGCAAGTCGCGCGCCAGCCGCGTGCGTTCGGCCGTTTCGCCGTCGAGTACGGCTTGCGTGGCGGTCAATTGTTTTTCTTTTTCTATACGCGTTAATTTCTGTCGTATCATCCGTTGCCGCACCAAAAGAAAAGCCAAAACCAATAGCAATACCGTCCCTCCTGCAATGCCCAACCATGTGTACAGTATTTTGTCTTTTTTGAAGGCGGCAATTTGCAATTCTTTCTTTTCGGTTTCGTATTTTATTTCCAGTTCGAAAAGGGACGCTTTTGTTTCCTTATCGGAAAGTTGCCCGTTTAAATGGATGTACTCTTCAACATAACCGAGTGCTGCTTCCCTTTCATTCAACAGAATACTCGCCTTTAAAAGGCTGTAAATTATTTGTGCCCGACGTTCGACATCCGCAGAATCAATCAATGAAAGCGATTGAAGTCCTATCGTTTTACTGTGCATGAAATCTCCCTTGTCGTAATAAATAAAACTTAACATTTTCAACGCCTCCACGATACTGTTGGGAAAGCCTATTTCTTCGGCCAATACCAACGCCCTGTCGGCGCTTTCCAGCGCTTTGTCATAATCTTTGGAATGAGAATAAATATTGGCCATCGAAAGAAGAGCGGCGGATTCATGTGATTTGTCGCCTATAGAGCGGGCAATTTCAGCCGATTCAATGGAATATTTCAATCCTTCTTTCATTTCGTTCAAATTATAACACGCAATACTCAAATTTGTAAGAGCAGATGCCGTCTGTTGCTTATCGTCCGTTTCCCTAAATATTATCAATGCCTTTTGATAGCGCTCTTTGGCCGCTTCATAATTAAAATACTTGTGGTGCAAACTGCCCATATTCAGAGATATTGTTGCCACTTGCAACCGGATTCCCAAAGCTTCTGACAACCGTAGGGCTTTTTCGTAATATTCCAACGCCCGATCGTCTCGCGACATATTTTTATTTAAAACCCCATACGCTATATATAGAAACGATTCCAGTTTTTGATCTTTTGCTTTTATGGCATGCGAAAGCGCTCTGTCGAAATACACTTCCGATGTATCATAAATACCATCCATGCAATAAATGACACCCAAATTTCGATATAAATTTCCCAATAAGTATTCGTTGTGTTCTTTTTCCGCCAAAGCAATGCCTTGCCGGGCATACTTGCGGGCTTTGTCCGGATCATTAAATCGATATTCCCAACTCAGGTCATCGCAAATATCTATTTTTTTATCTATTGGTAAATCTTTTTGGAGAACAAGCCCTTCCAATGAATCCAAAAGCTGCGCCCGTAATGTAATTCCACACACAAAAAATAACAGCACGAAGCCGGCTTGCTTAAAAAAAATGTTTATGCTCATAATTTAGTTATTCTTATTCGACACTTTATCATGGTTGTTTAAATCCCTTTTACAAAGATACATTTTCTGAATTACAGGCGTCATTTTGTTGTAAAAACTCCGGCGACAAAGGTAAAGCCTCCTCTTTTTTCAAAATAGACTACAAGTGGTCTATTTTGAAAAAAATACCTTCCCGACCTTTGCTGCCGAATTAAACGAAATAATCAACGACGATGAAAACAAGCAAATTATTACTAATACTGCCCTTTCTTCTGGGTATGTGTTCCTGCAAAAAGGATCATACGGGGCAAGAGTCAACACCTAAAACACATGCCGTGTATGTGGCGGGAGTAGCTGCAAATAAAAACGATGAAAATGTAGCAACCTATTGGAAAAACGGCACGGCCGTAGCGCTTACCAACGGCCAACAGAAATCCTACGCCAAAGATATTTTTGTTTCGGGCGCCGATGTGTATGTGGCCGGCTGCGAATACAACGGTCATGAATGGATAGCTACCTATTGGAAAAACGGCAAGGCAGTGGCGCTTACCGATGGCACAAACAGTTCGGATGCTTGCGCTATTTATGTGGATGGATCGGATATATATGTGGCCGGATATGAATATAACGGTAATGGGTATGCCGCTAAATACTGGAAAAACGGAAAAGCGGTAATGCTTAGTAACGACGGCAGGAGTGCAAGAGCATATTCCATCTGTGTTTTGAATAAAGAGGTATATGTGGCTGGTTTTGAATTTAACGATAGGTCTGTTCAAGTAGCAACATACTGGAAAAACGGCACGGCTGTGGCGCTGACCGATGGTACAAGAAATGCCGAAGCTCATGCTCTTTGCATATCTGGCAATGATGTGTATGTGGCCGGTTGGGAGTTTAACGAAAAATGCTTTGTTATAGCAAAATATTGGAAAAACGGAATGCCGGTCATACTTACTGACGGGACTATTAGTGCGATCGCCACATCCATTTGCACAGCAGGAAATGATGTATATACAGTCGGTTATGAAGGAGACGTGGCGATGTGTTGGAAAAATGGGGCCGACGTGTCGCTTATCAAACGCACCGAAGATGGAAACGCCTGCTCTGTTTGCGCTATCGGAAATGACATATATATAGCAGGCTACATTACAAACAGCAACGATAAAAATGTAGCGACCTATTGGAAAAACGCCACGGCCGTGTCGCTTACCGACGGTGCAAAGGGCTCCGAGGCTTACGCTATTTTCGTAGTAGAAGAATAAATCGAAAACCAATTATTTAAAAAATAACCATGAGAAAATTTTTAGTAACCGCATGTTTGGCATTGGTAGCCTTTGCCGCGTGCAAGAAAGACAACTCGAACGACGAACCGGCGCCGCAACCTGCCTTGGAAACAAGTGTCGCGAAATTAGACTTTACCAGCGCAGCCGGCGAAAAATCATTCGACATTACCGCCAACGTAGCGTGGACGGTGAGCATTCCCGCCGGCAACGACTGGTGTACGGTAAGTCCGGCGAATGGCAACGGCAACCAGAAAATTACCGTATCGCTGGCCGAGAACAAAGCCGCTACAGCCCGCAATCTTACGCTTACCGTTACGGCCGACAAGCTTACAAAAACAGTAACTATTGCACAGGCCGCCGCTGCCGGAACGGTAAGCGCTTCGGAAGAGAAGATACGGTTTACTTATAAAGGCGAAAACAAGGTGCTGACCGTTACATCGAACACCAACTGGGCAATTACCTGCGACGCACCGTGGCTTACCATTGGCACTGCCTCGGGCGACGGCAATAAAGTGGTAAGTCTTTCTGCCCCGCAAAATACGACTACATCAAGGCGCCGGGGAACCATTACTATTACCCCGCTGAACGGCACGGCTACCACTATTAAAATAGACCAGTTGCCGTGGTACCCCGGCCGGTTTGCTCTGGAAATTTTTGATTTTGTAACGGTGCACGATGTGGAAAGCAAAGCAACCGGAGAGTGGACGCAGTACAGTACCTCGAGAGACATTACGGAAACATATTGCAGCGATGCGCATCCGGGTTGGACCATTACCAACGAACAATTCGTATATTCTTTAGTGGAAGGCGCCATGGGCGACGAGGTAAAGTACTCGCTGAGCAGCAAGGATAATGGCACATTATGTTATCAAGTAATTACCCGCTACGACCGCTGGAGCAGTTCCGGAAAAGTGAAATTCCATTTTGAGTATAACATTGAACGCGACCGCCAGGAAGAACAATGGATATATACAGATAACGATGTTGCCATTACTCCGTGGGGACAACCTGGTTTTATCATGAGAGGATTCGACTTGGGTAAATGGAAAATACATCTGCTCAATTGTTGCGACGGTGGAGGAACCAAAATATATACTGATTACGGTTCTTACGATTATTTTACCATTGTGCGGGAAGGAAATAGCATAGTTGTAACCATAAAACCGGAATCGGAAATCCCGTTTATAGATTAAATGGAGT
>JAVBOD010000036.1:0-54522 GCA_031551045.1 Bacteroidales bacterium | reverse complement strand
TTACCCCCATCGAATTGCCTTTGACTGCTATAGGGGCATACTTAGCAAACATGCGGAACGGTTCGCCCCACAGGCAGGCTTGAATGGTGGTGGCATACGCCTGTTCTTCCTTCGCCTGATCGGCTGTCAGTTTTTGTGCATACATTGGTAAACTGCATGCAAAGACTATTAAAACTGCAAAAATTCTTGATATTATTTTCATTTTATTTTTTGTTGACAAGTTTACAAGAAGACAGGTTGACGAGCTTTGTTTTTTACCCGTCAACCGGTCGTCTTGACTACTAAATTTATTTCACTTTTTCAATATCGTTCAATATCCAAGTGCCGTCCACAGCGCCTTTTTCAGGCCCATAGATACGGAACATCACAAAGAACGGTTTATCTTTTTTAGTCGGAATCCAGTTGTTTTCTTTACCCGCAGGGGCTTTTGTGCCAAAATAAACATCTACTGTTCCATCGGCATTTTTCACCAAGTTTTGCTTGTATGAATCAAGCCCTACAATCGGCGATTCGCGGATAAAGGCGCCGGTAGCGGCATCATATACATCCACTGCCCAGAATTGCGTTGTAGGCACATTGGCAGGCACTTTCAAATGATAGGTATTGCTGCCGTTCAAGCGTTCGCCTTCTTTGGTTTCGTAAGATTTTACATACAATTGCGGTGGCGGCGGAACTACAGGGCCAAACATGGCAAACCATGCGGCAGCACGCACATCTACACGCAAATCTTTTCCTTTTTCAACAAAAGTTACTTTTGTTCCTTCGGCAAGCGGAATATCCAACAGGAATGTCCATCTGCGGCCTTCTTTCGGCCAGATAGGCGTTCCGTTGGTGGCATAGCCTTCCATCATCCATTGATGCGCTTCTTCGGCAGCTTTGTCAAGCAATTCCTTGGTTTTAGCGTCGGGATTAAATGTCAGGTCTTTGCCGATATTCAACATATACAGTTGTCCCATCATGGAAAGGTCGCGGTCAAGTACCGGTTCTTCCTGAATCATGCGGGCCATCGAAACATAGAAATTGCTGTTGTATTCGGGAACCGCCTCAAACGGTTTGCTTGCCACATCAATAAACTGAATAGGTTTAGGTGAAGCGGCATCCGCCAACGGATATATTTTCAACGTGTGAAGATATTCAATGCCTTTTTTTACATCTTCAGGACTTTGTGTTTTGATAATGATACGCAACAAACTATAGTTGTTATAATTGGTGGACTGAACAGGCACATAACCCGCAGGAATTTTTCCGGTATAATTTGGTGGAAGCAACAAATATTTCGCCCCTTTTCCTTTGTCGTAGCCGGTGTTTCCAACATTAATCATGGGTTCGTTCCAGCAATTGATAAGCGTACCGTAAAGCGCTTCCTCTGTAGCTGCCGGAATCTCTACAACCACAGGCCCGTCTTTCAGATTCGTAAAAAATATGACGTACGAAGTCGAGTGATTTGGCGTAGTAGTTTGGTTCATCCATGTGTTGGGATTCGACCAGAAAATGGCATCGTTGTACTTGGCGCCCGCTTTGAAATAAGCTTGACGCATTGCATCCACATTAGCCAACGGCATCCCCCAAATGGCGCCTTCCACGGCACGGGCATACATCCGTTTTTCCTTCATGTCGAACGTTTTGGTTTGACATGCTTTGTCTTTGCTGCACTGATTATTGTTGCAAGATGCCAATAACATGACGGGCAATAATGCAAGTAAAAATATTTTTTTCATAACTATATAAAATTAAAATTGTGTATTAAATCCTACGAATAATTGGAATTTAGGCTGTCCTTCACCTTGGGCCAGCACGGAAAACTGAGGTTCGGCAAATATATTGAATATGACTTTGTCGGCCTTCATCACTTTCCCGATACCTAATCCGATAGGCACATTGTAGTTGCCGCTTTTAAGGTCGAACGACCAAATGCCGGTACTACGCAAGTAAGTGCCGCCGCCGGCTTGCCAGATAAAGAATATTTGCGGGGTGAGCAAACTCACATCCGCGCGGTCTTCGTCGCCGGCAAAAGAAGCCTGCCATTGCAGCAATGTTCCGAACTGCACCACATGGCTTTTAGAAAAGAATGCCATGGCCGAAAGTCCGGCCTGCCACTTGCCTTGTCCCAATCCGTGACTGGCCGTGGGCGCCACCAACATGGGGCCTACACCGTAGCTGATGCCTTCTTTGCTCGGCAATTTATAAATAGCAAAAATACTGAAATCGCCGAATCCGGTGGTCGGCGAACTGGCCGGCAACGATTGGGTCACAAAAGGCATCGTCGCCCGCAGAAAAACGTGGCCGACAGGTTGGGCGTAGCGCAACATCAGCTGGTTCATGGATAAATCTTCCACCCCATAAAAAGAGGGCATCACGTAGTTGTGCACATTAAAAGTTTTTTTCGGCGCCAACGGGTTGTTTGCCTGTTTTAAGGTTTCGGCATCCAATGTATGGGAAGCTGTTGTTTCCTGTGCCTTTAATACAAAGGCGAAAGCCAAAAATAGTACCAATAGAGATAGTTGCTTTTTCATAATATTTGAAGTATTAAATTAAAATTTGTTCTATTATTTTTCGTGTGAAAACACTTTATTAAAATCGCTTTTCATATCCACGATAATCCATCCTTTGGAGGGCCCGTCGATTAAGCCTTTTTTCAGTTGCCCGATGTGCGACAGGCTGTCGTAGGCTACTTCGCGTTCCGCATCGGTGTGGTGCAGGAGCAACGAAAGATGCGGCAAAGAATTGGTTGAAGTCCATTCCAACATCTGATAATCGCCGTCGGAATTACCGAAAGCCAACACCGGTTTCTTACCGATAATTTGATAAATGGCTTCGGGCTTGCCTACATTGTCGTCGCTGTGCCACACTTCGGGTTTCAGCGCAATGCTTCCGTCCTTATAAACGGCTTTAAACATCGTCCCGATTACCTGTTCGGCCGGAATACCATACGCCTTTTCGCTGAAATTACGGATAAACATCGAAGTTCCGCCCGAAACGATGTACGTTTTAAATTGGTGGTCGCGCAGATATTGCAACAACTCTACCATCGGTTTGTATGTGAGGTTCACATATTTTTGATTGAATTTGGCATTTACGGCAGTGTCTAACCACGCCTTCGCCATTTGGTCGAATTGTTCCGGTTTGACGGCCGTATGCGAAATGGCAAACGCCTCCAGTATGCCTTTTTCTCCCGATTTCATAAATCCGGCCTTATCGCCCGAAGCAAGCGCTTTCAGCTCGGGTTTCTTTTGTAATGCGGGGCTTTTGGAGGCAATGGCTTGGGTAGCATCTACCGAGAAAACCATTTCGAAATATAAAGGCTGTTCGCTCCAGAGCGTTCCGTCGTTGTCGAAAACGGCAATACGGCTTTCAACAGGAATAAATTTAGGGCTGCTTTCGTTGGCGGATCCGGTCACAAAATCGACAATCGCCTTTTTTGCAGCGCCTTCATTCCACGCCGGCAGCGGGTCAATCACCGCGGCTTGTTGTTTTTTCTCCTGTTGATGACAGGAAGCGAACAACAATACTAATCCGATTGTAAATAAATAATGTTTCATATGATAATCATTTTATTTTAAAAAAACCACAGGGAACTCGCCTCGCAGTTTGTGCTGTTTGGTGCCATATTGCAGGCTCGTTTCATGATGTTTTATGTACATGTAATTATTGAAAAATGCTCCACATGCCTGAAAAAAGAGATGTGGAGCAGTTTATCAAGATTTATTTTTTATTAACGGGTTGCTATAGAGGCGTCCAATTTTTCAAGGATTTGGTCTATAGAGAATGATGCCGGGCGTTGGCGCGGCGGAAATTCTTTATAAGTCGCCAGATACTTTCCTACCTTTTGTACGGCAGGCAACACAAGGAATGCGCGTTTAAGCATCCATGCTTCATAGTTTGCAGAACCGTCTATGGTATATTCATACGGGTCGGACAAAATGTCCACCACGAGCGGTGCGCGAAGGGTGGTCAGCGGCATGCGCCATACAGCCATTCCGGTAGCGTATTGTGCGGAGAATATGAATTTAAACCGCGCATCGCGATAGGCTACCAGGTTCCCGTCGTCATCAAAATACACAAACTCGGGACGAGCCGTTTTATCCGTCTTTCCGGTCAGGTAATCCAACTGGTTGTAGCCATCCAAATGCACTTTGAAGGTTTTGTTTCCGGCTGCTACGCCTTTCGTGGCATCTTCCCTCAACGTCGGGCTTCCTCCGGCGGCGGCTACCAACGTAGTCAGCCAGTCTTCGGCAGAGAACAATCCTGTGAAATTACTTCCCGCTTTGATGTGTCCCGGCCAGCGAACCAAACACGGAACGCGGTAAGCGCCTTCCCAGTTGGTATCTTTCTCGGAACGGAAAGGAGAAGCCCCTCCGTCGGGCCATTGATTTTTCATGGCGCCGTTGTCGGTGGTGTAAATCACAATCGTATTATCGGCAATTCCCAAATCGTCCAGCAATTTCAGCAGTTCGCCTACCATACCGTCATGCTCCGTCATACCGTCGGCCTGCAATCCCAAGCCGGTTTTACCTTCCGAAGCGGGTTTCAGGTGCGTATATACGTGCATACGGGTAGAGTTAAACCACGTGAAGAATGGTTTACCCGCTTTTACTTGACGAGTCATAAAATCTTTGGCGGCTGCCAAAAATTCTTCGTCCACCGTTTCCATCCTTTTTTTGGTCAACGGGCCGGTATCTTCTACTTTACCATCGGCTGTGGAGCGCAATACGCCGCGCGGGCCGAATTCTTTCTTAAACTCGGGGTCTTTCGGATAATCGGGATTTTCGGGTTCTTCCTCGGCATTCAAGTGGTACAAATTACCGAAAAATTCATCGAATCCGTGCGCCGTCGGTAAAAATTTATCGCGGTCGCCCAAGTGGTTCTTACCGAACTGTCCGCACATGTAACCCAGCGGTTTCAGGAACTCGGCAATAGTCGGGTCTTCGGCCTGCAAACCGACCGGCGCTCCAGGCATTCCCACTTTCGTCAATCCCGTACGGAACGGAGATTGTCCGGTAATGAAGGCCGCCCGTCCGGCGGTACACGATTGCTGTCCGTAGTACTGAACAAATACGCCGCCTTCATTTCCGATACGGTCGATATTAGGAGTTGTAAATCCCATCAACCCGCGGCTGTATGCGCTGATGTTGGTTTGTCCGATGTCGTCGCCGAAAATCACCAGAATATTCGGCTTCTTGTTGTCCGTCTTTTTCTGTTGCGCTTCAGCCTGTTGCGGCATCAATACGCCTGCGGCCAGAATAGTGCCCACGGCGGCTATTTTGCCACAATTTTTGACTTTATCTTTTAAGTTCATGTTGTTGAATTTTTAAAATGAAACATTTAATTTTTTGACGGTTCGCTCAACTTGCGCATAACCTCATCCAAATTAAATGATGCCGGTTTTTGTCTTGGCGGAAATTCTTTGAAAGAAGACAACCATTGTCCCACATAAGCTGTTGAACCGTATATAAGGAAGGAGTGTTCTATCATCCAGCGGCCATAGTCTATGGCCTCGGGGCCGCGTTCAAACGGATCTCCCAGCATATCGTAAAATTTCACTCCCCTGAGTTTATTGAATGGATTCAACCAAACATCCAGCCCGGTGCTGTTCTGTTCCATAAACGACATTTTAAAACGTCCGTAACGTAATGCCAGCACATCACCGTCATCACTCCAATAAATAAATTCATTACGGGGAGATTCTTTGACTTCTCCTTTCAGGTAAGGAATCAGGTTGTAGCCGTCCAAATGCACCTTGAAGGTTTTTCCTCCGGCGGTGTATCCTTTCTTACATTTTTCCACAATATTAGGTTCGCCGGCTGCGGCACAAAATGTAGGAATCAAATCTTCGTGCGCACACATGCCGTTGAAAACAGTTCCCGGCTTGATAGTTCCCGGCCAACGGATTAACGCAGGAACACGGAATCCGCCTTCCCAGTTGGTGGCTTTTTCACCACGGAACGGAGTGGTACCTCCATCGGGCCAGCTCAACACTTCGGCGCCGTTGTCGGTGGTATATACAATAATAGTATTGTCGGTGATACCCAGTTCATCCAATTTCTTTAATATAACGCCTACATTGTCGTCATGCTCGGTCATTCCGTCGGCATAAATACCCAATCCTGTTTTTCCCTCATACTTCGGGCCAAGGTGAGTGAACACGTGCATGCGGGTGGAGTTGTAATAACAGAAAAACGGTTTGCCGGCTTTTGTCTGCCTTTCGATAAAATCTACAGCGGCAGCGGTAAATTCCTCATCAATTGTTTCCATACGCTTTTTTGTCAAGGGGCCTGTATCCTCCACTTTACCATCGGCGGTACTACGAATCACGCCACGGGGGCCGAAATTTTTCCGGTAGGCCGGATTTTTCGGATAGTCGGGATTTTCCGGTTCTTCTTCGGCATTCAAGTGATATAAGTTACCAAAGAATTCGTCGAATCCGTGGGCTGTTGGTAAGAATTCGTCCCTGTCTCCCAAGTGGTTCTTTCCAAACTGTCCGGTAGCATATCCCAATGGTTTCAATAATTCGGCCACACTCGGGTCTTCCGGGCGTAAACCGATATCGGAACCCGGCATTCCCACTTTGGTAAGCCCGGTACGTATCGGCGACTGTCCGGTAACAAACGCCGCCCGCCCTGCTGTACAACTTTGCTGCCCGTACCAGGTCATAAATATGCCACCTTCATTGGCAATACGGTCGATGTTGGGAGTGTGATACCCCATCATTCCACGGTTGTAGCAGCTCGGGTTGAACCACCCGATGTCGTCGCCCATAATCACCAAAATATTCGGCTTTTGGGTGTTCGATTTTTTTTGTTGCGCTTCGGCCTGTTGCGGCATTAATGCACCTACGGCTAAAATAGCGCCCACGGCGGCTACTTTGCCACATTGTTTGAAATTTTGTTTAAGATTCATAGTTCCTTTTTACAAAGTGATTTTAAAATACTGGTATGTTAAAAGCAAATATTGTTCCATTCGGGAAAGAGGGATGAATCATTTTTTAACACTCCAGCTAAAAGCGATTTCATTGGCGAGGGGAAAAAAAGATGCAAGTCCGTTGGAACTTGCATCTTACATTATCTTGTAGTTTCGAGAATTAGTTCGCACTACGTTCGATGAGGTAGTCGAAAACCTGTTCGGCCAAGATATAATCCTGCAAACGCGAGAACGCTCCGTTCGAAAGGAAATATTCTTTCATTTCCGAAGTTTTCATATTGTTTTCCTGGGCGATGTGCTTAATCCGCTCGTCCACATCTTTCTCGTCCACTTCAATAGACTCTCCGGAGGCTATCTTTTTTAGTATCATTAACAATTTTACCCGTTGTGAAGCCGCTTTCCACACTTCTGTTCCCCGCCCTGCACTTTCTTCGCCCGAGAGCGCCAGTTCTTTTTCTATCATTTTATCGGGAACATCAACCGGCGTTCGTTCCAAAAGCTTCAAGGATATTTCGTCGCGTAAAGCCTCATCGTCGGCCGATTCCAGCGATAATCCCAAATAGTCGGGCAAGGTAAATTCCGGCATTTTCAGAAAACGAGCATTAAAGCAATACTGTTCGTCGGGATATATTTTCACCTCCGTAACCTCCACCGGAGAGCCAATCTCCAACTCACATTGTTGGGCTGCCTCCCGCACTATCCGCGGCGACGCCATCGATGCAAAATCGCTTTTTATTTCCTGTTTAAACATGGCTTCTATCAACTTCAAAGGCGTTTTTCCTTCGCGGAATCCATTCAAGGGAACTTTTGCATAACGTCTCAGTAACTCATCATAGTCATCCTGTATGCGTGGCCACGGAACTTTTATCGTTAGCTCCACTTCGTGTTCGTCGATGTGTTTAATGTCGATATTCATTGTTTGATGTTTTGAATATTTGACAAATTTCAAAAATTTGTCAAATATAAGAGATTATCAATTTAGTTTTCCAGCGGCGGCACATCGTCGGCTACTTCGTAACCAAGGGCATGCACTATTTTCCGGATATACGGATCGATGTGTTCAAAATAGTGATACAACCCTTCGCATAAATAATTCAAACCGGGCTCTCCTTCTTTCGTTGTCAACAAACGATTTTTGGGGCATTCGCCGGAACAGGCAAACAGGTAACGGCAATGGCGGCACTTTACGGGAAGCGTATAATCTTTACTGTAGCCGAATTTTTCCTGAACGTCGGACAGCGCCATATCAATTATCGGCGTTTGGTTGATATTGCCCATGCGGTATTCGGGATATACGTAATGGTCGCAAGCGTAAAGGTCGCCGTTGTGTTCCAACGCGAGGCCCTTTCCACAAATCGGGGAAAAAATACACAATTGAGAAGGCTTCCCGATCCATTGTTCCACCGCGCTGTCGAAAAACGGAACTACAATTTTTCCGACATCCTGCTTATACCATTCGTCGAATGTTTTTATCAGAAAATTGCCGTAATCTTGCGGCGAAACGCACCAGCCGGCCACCACCGAATCGGGGTGAGAAGGTTGCACCAGCGGCGAATCTTCACGCACCATCTCCGAGGCTTTCCAATGCTGCGGGGCGGTGGTGGTAAACGATTTCGGCTCGACAATGGGAATGAATTGCATTTGTTTGCTGCCTACTTCGTCGCGCAAAAAGCGATATACTTCTTTCGGATATTTTGAATTGACGTTGTTTACAACCGTAAGCGTAGCAAAGCGCACATGATGTTTGCGGAGCAATTTGGCAGCGTTCATTACTTTATCGAACGAGCCTCTTCCGTCGCGATACACGCGATGCGCGTCGTGCAAATTGCGCGGCCCGTCAATACTCAAGCCGACCAGAAAATTATGTTCGTGCAGAAACTCGCACCATTTGTCGTCGAGCAAGGTGCCATTGGTTTGCAAATCGTTTTCGCAACGCACGTACGATGGTGCATATTTTTTTTGCAGCGCGACTACTTTTTTGAAAAAATCCAAGCCTAACAAACTCGGTTCGCCGCCCTGCCACGAGAAAACAATTTCCTTGGCATTTTGCTGGGCAATGTATTGTTGAATAAAATTTTCGAGCGTTTCGTCGGACATGCGCCATTTACTGTCGGTGCTCAACAAATTTTCTTTACTGAGATAATAGCAATAACTGCAATTCAAGTTGCATATCGGGCCGGTGGCCTTAATCATAGCGTGCATGCGCACCATCGGCTTGCCGCGGAATTGCCGTTGCTTGGGAGGTTCGATATGGTTATTTTCAGGCATTGTATTATTAAAAAATTATTTACCACGAAGAGCACTAAGAACACTAAGTTTTGAAAATAAAAGATTCTATCATTGCGGCGACTGCGTGTGCTTTGTGAACTTAGTGTTTAAAATGTATTTTAAGACAAGCTTCCTAAATTACTTGCTGCGGCTTTTTACACAGCGGAAACCAATGTGCTCCATGCCGGTGTCGTAAGGTGTTCCGCGCCGCGCCGTAGGGCGGTAACTTTCGCAATACGAAGCATTGCAAAGAAACGATCCGCCTTTGGTCACGCGCCGTACTTCGCCGTCATTTGTCATTATCGAACGGGGCGTTCCGTCGGGCACATAACAGCCAACGGCCATTTCCGTATGGTTTTCTTCGGTATAGAAATCGGCAGTCCAGTTCCACACATTACCGGCCATATCGTATAAACCGTAGCCATTCGGAGGAAACGATTTTACGGGAGCCGTCCGTTCAAAGCCGTCTTCCACCGTATTGTCGTAAGGGAAATTGCCTGTAAATGTATTGGCCATGTAGTTGCCGAATTTTTTAAATTCGTTGCCCCAATAATAACGCGTTCCTTCCGATCCGCCGCGCGAGGCATACTCCCACTCCGCTTCCGTTGGTAAACGTTTGCCTGCCCAGGCGGCATAAGCCACGGCATCGTCCCACGAAACTTGCGTAACGGGATAATGGTCTTTCCCATTAATGTCGCTATCGGGCCCTTGCGGATGTTTCCAACTCGCGCCTTTTATCCACGACCACCAAGCCGACATATCGCGTAAATCCACCGGATAAAGCGGCGGCGTGAAGACCATGGCGCCGGGCATCAGCATATCGTCGGCGGGTTTCGGTGTGCCGGCCGGCAATTGTTTTTTCAGTTCATCCCAGTCAATCGGCTTCTCGGCAGTGGTCATGTAGCCCGTAGCTTCTACAAATTTGCGGAATTCGCCGTTGGTTACCGAATGGTCGTCCATCCAGAATCCTTCGACCTTTACACGATGTGCAGGACGTTCGTTGGGCATACTGTTCGGGTCGTTGGTGCCCATTTCGAACTCGCCGGCAGGAATCCACACCATGCCGGTGATTGAAGAATCGGCCACAGGCGTATCCGTTGCTTTTTTGCGCCCTTCACAACCGGCGCAGTTGCTCATGGAAATAAGAATAGCAGCACCGAAAACAATATTCAGTGTGCGAAATATAATCGATTGTTTCATAATACAGCATCTTAAGTTTAAAGACATTTTAACAAATATTATACCAAAACATGTAACCGTTAAAAAAACTCCAGCAAATAGGCAATGGCTACTCCAAGGTAATTCCCTACCGCGTATCCCAGTATTCCCACGGTAATGCCCGGCAGGATGATGCTGCGGTTTTTCAACACGGCCGCCATGACGGGTACGAATGGCGGCGAGAAAATAGTGGCGAACGAAGTGATGATAGTCGTATCGCGGTCGATTTTAAATAGCTTGGAAAATAAAACATGTAGCGATAACGTGCCAAAAACGGTTAATGCGGCGTAGCAGAATATCCACGGGCTGGCGTGCAGCAATTCCGTTAAATCTGCCATGGAACCGATTACCAAACAAAACGAAATGATGAGGTAATATCCGATATTGAAAGTCCCTTTGGTTTCGTGCACGTATTTAAAGGATGCCGCTATGATAGCCAGCGTGGTGATTAGTAAAATGAAAACAGCCATTTGCCACGTTTCCGCAAATTTGAACCCCACAGCGGCCGCGGCTATCACATCAATACACACTGCAATGCCGATTACACTCAACAGGCGCAAAACAGCTTTGCGGTTATAGCTTTTTTTAGTGGCCGGTTCGCCGATTTCCATCCCGTTTGTTTTATCGCCTTTGTAGGGCGGAAGCCAACGTGCCAACACATTTTTCCCGAAGGAAATAAGCACCAAGAAATAAACCATGCTTACTATAATATCCACCGTGGTGACCGTAATAAAAATATGATTGCTGGCTTTCAGCGCTTGAGCAATAGCCACTACGTTTACCGTTCCGCCGACATACACGCCCGCCATCATGCCGGCTACCGATGTCGGTTCTTCAATGTGATTTTTAAAGATAAAAAATCCGGCAAACAGCACTATTATCAACGCTACCAATGCCAGAACAAACGACAACAGGGCTTTCCCCGCCAAGATTTTAAACGAGCGGACATTGACCGAAAAAAGTACCAGGGGAATAGCCAGCAAAATGGTCAGATAGGAAATTCCTTCCAGTAGCGGCGTGTAATCTTTCGTGATGACGGTGTTGCCTAACAGTATGCCGATAGCGTATGCCAGCACCACTTCTCCTATTTTCTTAAAAAAACTATATCGCTTACAAATGTACAGCAACAAGGCCGGGCACGCGAGATAAAATGCCGACCATAAAATCCATTGAATTACTTTTACACTATCCATCTATGGAGGAATTAATGTTTATCCAACAAATATACGGCTTTTTAAAAAATAATACCATTATGAACCACCTTTTAATCCAATCTTTTTCCGGTATAATGCCGATGCTACAAATGTTTAGGCCAATGTAATTGGACTATTACATTTGTCAAATCGGTATAAGAGGAAAAGCCGCGCGAAGCGTAACAAACCGGAAAATTTAACTCGTTACGTATCCATTGCCTGTGCTGCATTTATTTCATATCAAAACACTGATTCATTGAAAAATAATCAAAAAAATATCATTTTGTTAAAAAAACGGGAACATCTTAAAGCGCATAATATATTGTTTTTCAATGATGTAATAGGAAATAATATGGAACAAGATTTGATTTAAACTCGGATTGCTATTTATTAAAAAAATAAAAATTATGAAAAACAAAATATTTACACTTTTGACCATAGTACCGTTCGCATTATCTGCATGCAGTAGCGACGATGACTATCGTTTAGGCACCGGTAATGGCGGTGGTAACGACGATGAACTGACTATTTCGACCACGTCGTCCAATTCTTTCTCGCCCGACATGCTGATAGTTAATGTGGGCGATCAGATTACCTTTATAATCGGACCCGACCATACCGCAACACAGGTAGATCAAGCTACATGGGATGCGAATGGTATATTGCCGTTGGACGAAGGCTTCAACTTCCCGGCCGGAACTTATACTTATACGGTACAAGCCGAAGATGAAGGGCGTACTCTTTGGTACGTTTGTCAAAATCATGTTGAGATGGGAATGAAAGGCCGTATTGTTGTTAATGGCGCCATTACTTACACAGTTACCGCATCCGGTATGGCTTTTTTGCCGGCGTCGGTAAATGCCAAAGTAGGCGATAAGATTACGTTTGAATTGACCGGTACGCACACTGCCACACAAGTAGAACAATCTGTATGGGAAGCCAACCAAACTACCCCGAAAACCGGCGGATTCGATTTTGCAGCGGGCACCAGCACTTACACAATCCTTGCTTCGGACGTGGGCACACTTTACTACGTGTGTATTCCGCATGTTTCCGGAGGGATGAAAGGGACTATCGTCGTACAGGCCGATTGATGTCAACGGAAATTTAAAATGACCTTATTGCGATTTGACAGATAGTTATTCGAATCGTACGAAGGCAGGATTCTTAATAAAACGAAGCAATTCTTCATTATCAGCGAATTGCTTCGTTTACTTTTTTCAGAGCAGTGCCTTATTATTGAAAAATGTATGTTTCAAGTAATACCGATTAGGCCAATGTAATAGTCCAATTATATTGGCCTAAACATTTGTAGCATCGGCATTATACCGGAAATAGATTGTATTAAAAGGTGGTTCATATTGGTATAACTTATCGAGCTTCCGTTGCTGTTAAATATTGTCTGTGATAAAAACACTACCTTTGTCATTCACTTTTGTTCTTATGAGATACAATTTTGATAAGATAGTGCCGCGCGAAAACACGCATTGTGTGAAATGGGATTTACGCCGGGCGACCTTCGGCAAAGAGGATGTTATTCCATTATGGGTGGCCGATATGGATTTTGAAACACCCGATTTTATAGTGAATGCGCTCCACGAACGGCTGCAACATCCGGTGCTGGGTTATGGCTTTCGAGGCGCCGACTATTTGGATTCGATTTGCGCGTGGGTCAAACGCCGCAACGGATGGAATATCCAGCCCGAATGGATTGATTTTTCGCCCGGTGTGGTATCGGGCCTTATGCTGGCGGTGAACGCTTACGCCGAAAAAGGTGAGGGCATTGTCATACAGCCGCCCGTCTATCATCCGTTTGCCGAAACCATTAAAAGCAACGAGCGCGTGGTGATAAACAATCCGCTGAAAGCGGACAAGGATAAATATGTCATCGATTTCGACGATTTGGATAAGAAATTGAAAGGCGCCAAAGCTATCATGCTTTCCAACCCGCACAATCCCGTGGGGCGCGTATTCACAAAAGAAGAATTATTGAAAATCGGCGAACTTTGTATAAAGCACGACGTGACGATTATTTCGGACGAAATTCACTCGGATTTGATACAGCCGCCGCACAAACATATCCATATCGCTTCGCTTTCCGGCGAGTTGGCGGCGCGTACCGTTACGTTGATTGCGCCCAGCAAAACGTTTAACTTAGCCGGGCTGGCAACCGGCGTAGCTATTATTCCCGACAGCTCGAAACGGGCGCAATACCGGCATTGGGCCAACCGTTTGCATACCGGTTTAGGGAACATCCTCGGGACTGTTGCGCTGGAAGCCGCCTACCGGCATGGCGACGAGTGGCTGGAGCAAGTGAATGCCTATCTTTCCCGCAATATGGATTATGTTATAGGATTCATGCAGCAGCACATGCCCGACGTGAAGTGTTACCGCCCCGAAGCTACGTATTTGATGTGGATCGATTTCTCGGCATGGGGTTTATCACACGACGCGCTCTGTAAATTTTTAATCGAAAAAGCCGGTTTGGGGTTGAATAGTGGCATCATATTTGGAGAAGAAGGAAAAAAACACATGCGCATGAACCTTGCCTGCCCGCAAAGCATCCTGAAAAAAGCAATGGAACAGCTGAGAGTAGCAGTAAGCAGTGTGTATAATGGCAAATGATGCCGGATTTCCGATAGCGGGTTTTGTCAATATATGAACTAAACTATGGAACAGTAAATTAAAAAAATGCACGACGAAAAGCAACTCATAATAGCCCTCCGCAATGATAGCCATGAGGCTTTTCACACGTTGTACGATTTCTACAAACACCGTGTGTGCCGTTTTATTTTCAATATACTGGGTTCCTATGACGAGACGGAGGAAGTTTTTCAATCGGTTTTCGAAAAATTATGGGAACACCGGCACATATTAGATAGCGAATCTCCAATTGGCGCTTATATTTACAAAATAGCCCAGAACAGGGTATACGACGTTTTACGCCAACGTACTTCCCGCAAACTTTTTGAAAAAAAGCTCTCGGAAATGACCGAAAAGTCCGACAGCCTATCGGAGTCCCTGCTCCACGACCGTGATTTTAATCAATACCTGGAGCAACTTGTGCGGCAATTGCCCGAACGGCGCAAAGAAATATTCCTGCTTCGCTATTTTCATCATCTATCCTACCGCGAAATAGCCGAAAAACTCAATATTACCGAAAATACGGTGGATACGCAACTGCGGCATGCCATCGGTTTTTTGCGCACCCATGTGGGAAAAGAACTGTTCATGCTGGCATCCATAGTGTTAAATATCTCTTCATTCTAAAAATCAATATCTTGATTTTTAAATAATTACAATATTTTGAAAAAATATTTTTTCATCCTCTTCACGGAAAAGGAGCGCATCTTCGTATTATTTATCAAACAAGTGTTTCACAGCCCTATAATCTTTTATTACACGTTGCATGGAAGAATTATTAGACAAACTCAGTAAACAAACAGACGACCTTTCGACGGACGAATTGTTGCAATTGCACGCCTTGTTCAAATCGGAGGAAGGCCGCCACAGCGTTGAGCAGTGGATGCTTGTGAAATGGGGAGCTACGGACCATACCGCCCAGCCCGCGCTGGAAACGCTTATCGACAAGGTGGAGCACCGCCTTCACCGGAAATATACAACGAAAAGTACTCAACGATGGCTTCCTACTTTCCGGAAATACGCCGCCCTTCTTTTTATTCCGCTATTGGCGGGCTTTTCTTTTCTTCTTGTGAAAATGCTTACACCGGAACCGCCGGTGGAATTTGCCATGCTGGGAACCGCCGAACAGGAATATATTTCTCCCGTAGGAATGCGTTCGCGAGTGGTGCTGCACGATAGCACGGTGGTGTGGCTGAATGCCGACAGCCGTTTGATTGTCGCCGCAGGATTCAACGAGAAAACAAGGAACGTGCGATTAATTGGAGAAGCCTATTTCGAAGTCACCAGAAAAGCGGACAACATGCCCTTTGTAGTGAGTACGCCCGAAATGGACATCAAAGTGTTGGGAACCACTTTTAACATATCGGCTTACCCGGAAAGCAAAACCATGGAAACCGTATTAGTGGAGGGAAAAATAGAAGCGGTAATAAAAAACACCCGCCTTGCCCCACAAAAGGAAATACAGGTTGAACCGGCACAATTACTAACAGTGCATAAAAACGCAAACGACACCAAAGTGTACGATAATGTGAATACCGACCTGTACACCTCGTGGAAAAACGGCAAGCTGATATTCCGCTCCACGCCTATCGACGAAGTGGCGCGTACGCTGGAACGCTGGTACAATGTGACGATTACCTTGCATGACGAAGAGTTGAAAAATTATACCTATTCGGGCACGTTTGATAACCGGAGCATTGCTCAAATCATGCAGTACATCGAGTTGTCGTCGCCCATCTATTACAAAATAGACAAGGAACGTATTTCGATTTATGCGAAACAACAGGAAAAGTAACGAATGAAAACAATTTTATAAATGAAACGGAGAACTGTTGCAGCAGCTCTCCGGAGTAAGGCTAACAAATAAACGACATCGGATAATGCATTTAACCATTATTAACCTTTTTCATTGTTCAAAGATATGAAAATAAACTAATCGCCGTTTCTTCCGGTAAAAATTCATTTCGCCGTAAGACGTTCTATTATTCCGTCAATCATGCATCTTACTAAATAACAATATGAATAAAGCATTCAACATCACAGTCTCCTTACTACTGTTTTTTATTCCTCTCCATGCGATGGCACAGGAACAAAAGATATCGGTAAATTTCAGCAACATTACTTTGGAACAGGCTATTACGCAGTTAGAAGCTAAAAGCGGGCTTTACTTTCTGTACAATAGCACCTTGATTAGCCCTAAAATGCTAATAAACGCCAGTGCAACCAACGCCAGTTTAGGCGAAATATTGGATCTAATGTTTAAGAACAATGATATTTCGTACAAATTGGTGGACGGGCAAGTGGTGCTTTCGCGAAAAAATGTTTCGGCCAACAAGCCGGCGGAAAAAACGCTGGACGGCACACAAGCCGCACCGACTCAGAGTTTGCAAAACAATGCCCGACCACAACTTGCTTCGCCGCAAGGCACCATTTCCATACGCGGGAAAGTGTTGGACGAATCCGGCCTTCCTTTGCCGGGAGCGGTCGTTGTAGTAAAAGGAAGTAATAAAAATGCCAGCAGCAATATTGATGGCGTATTCGAACTGGCGGATGTCGATAAAAACGCAACATTAGTGATTACCTTTCTGGGTTATGAAGCGTTGGAATACAACGTAAACGGCCAGAGTAATATCGAAGTGCAATTAAACCCCAGTGTCGTGAGCTTAGACGAAGTGGTGGTAACCGGTTACCAAACCATCTCCAAAGAGCGCGCTACCGGCGCTTATGCCATCCTCAATTCGCAAACGATGAATCAAAAAATCAATATCGACGCCACCTCGGCTATCGAAGGAAAACTGCCGGGCGTGGTGGTAAAAAACGATGGCAGTATTCTGGTACGCGGACGTTCCACCTTGTCGAGCAATGTAGGCACCAACCCCTTGTTGGTGATTGACGGCATGCCGACCGAACGTACTATCAACAGCGTGAACATGAACGATGTGGAAAGTTTTACGGTGCTGAAAGACGCCGCCGCCTCGGCCATTTACGGCGTGCGTGCGGCGAACGGCGTGATTGTAATTACGACTAAAAAAGGCGAGGCCGGCAAATTGAAAGTAGATTTTTCCGGCGACTGGCAACTCACCGAAAACCCTTCGCTGAGCGACTTCCATTATGCCTCGACCCCCGATATTGTCAACTACGAACTGAAAATGTGGGATAAAAATATCCGCGATTCGGGAACCCCGAACGATGAGTTGGCTTATTTCGACAGCTATGTGAAGGGTATCGGCCCCGGCAACTCGCCGGGCTATAATATATCGCCCTTGGGACATTTGCGCTGGCAACTGGCGCGCGGAGGTGCTACGGGCATTACGCAAACACAGTTCAACGAAGCGCTTGCTACGATGAAACAATTGGATTACCGTCAGGAATACATGGATAACGTGTGGCGTACGCCGTTTCGCCAAAGTTACAACCTGCGAATGAGCATCGGCAGCGAGAAACAAAATACCTACCTGTCGGCCAACTACACCAACAATAAATTACAAAATATAGCCGACGATAGTTATGTTTTTAAAACGTACATAAAGTCGTCGTTGAATATTACAAAATGGCTGACCGTAAGCGCCGGCATCGATTTACAATACGGAAAAGGCAATAATACGGCCTCCTACAATACCGGATTCGGCAATATAGAGCCGTACACGCCTTTGTTGGACAACGGCCGGCTCGGTATCCTGCACGATGCCCGGATAATCGACCTCGCGGACGGGAAAGCCTACCGCCGTTATACGAATATCATATCGACGGCCAGCGGCAGCGTAAACCCCTTGATGGTTGACCAGTTGGACGCTATCAATGCGGCGCGCACGGGAACGTTCGATTCCTATAACATGAATGTGCTCGACGAATTGGAACGCGGCAATACGCTCAGCCGTTCGTTGAGTATCCGCTCGTATGCCGATGCCGACTTCAAAATATACAAAGGATTGGGATTCAAATCGAGTTTCAGCTACGAAACCTCCAAATATAACACGGAAACGCTTTATGAAAAGGATAGCTACTACATGCGCTTCCACCGCAACCGGATGATACGGAACGATGGAAGCTACACGCGCATGCTGTTGAACGAAGGGATGATGACCATGAATTTTACCGGAAGTAACAATTACGTATTCCGTAACCAGGCTTACTACAATGGAAGTTTTGCCGACAACCATGCGGTGAATGCCGTTGCGGGGATAGAGATACGCGAAAACCGGCAAGATTTGAATCCGGCTGTCACCTATTTGAATTATAACCCGAATACGTTGACCTACCAGAATAATCCCAATTTGACCACGCTGCTGACAGACGGCATACCGTCGTATATTTATCGTGGAGCAAATCAAAACCTGATAGGTATTTACAACACGTCCGGTTTGTCGCAAACGTTGCACCGATATGTGGGTTTTTACGCCAATGCCGGTTATACCTACAAAAATCTTTACAACATTTCGGGTAGTTTCCGTATCGACCAGGCCGACCTGTTCGGTACCGATCCGAAGTACCGCTACCGCCCCTTGTGGTCGTTGGGCGCCAGTTGGAATGTTTCCAACGAATCGTTTATGAAAGATATAGCATGGCTGAGTTCATTGACGGTAAAAGGTTCGTATGGCGTTACGGGAAATGTCGATCAAAATTCGACTCCTTATATTTTGGCACGCGTAGAGTCGAACAGCCTTTATTTTCCAACACCGGTCACCTCTACACGTTTGGAAGACAGAGACGCCCCGAATCCTTTATTACGCTGGGAGAAAACAAACTCGTACAATGGAGAGGTGGACTTTGCGTTATTCAATTACTTACTGAACGGAAAAATAGAAGCGTATTATAAATATAGCGAAGATTTGTTGGTAACCGCCAATACGCCTTCGTATTCCACCGGCTATGCATCGGGAACGGTGAACAACGGCGCGATGAGCAACCGCGGCGTGGAATTTACCTTTAGCTCGCCGTGGATGAAAACCGATGATTGGCGGATGAATTCGACCCTCATCATGTCGTTTAATAAAAACAGGGTGGAACGGATTGATTATGCACCCTCGGGGGCCAGCGACTTGGTTTCGACAAGTTACTACCTCGAAGGAAAACCGCGCTACTCGCTGTATGCCTACCGTACAGACGGCCTGACAACGGGCGGAACCGACGAGCAAAACGGAGCTCCGATTATCGTAAAAGCCGACGGTACGAAACTTTACACTTTCAACCCCGACGGAACACTGACACTTCCCACCACATCGGGCACCGAAGCGCTGTTGCCGCAAGACGTAGTATATATGGGCGCATTGGAACCTAAATGGGTCGGCTCGCTTTCGCACACCGCCGGATACAAAAACTGGGAACTGTCGTTTATGTTCACCTACAGCGGAGGAAATGTGATGCGCCTGCCCAACGCCAATTTTGCAACGGGAGGGATATCATCCCTTAGTACCTTGTCGGCAGACATCAACCAAACATGGTCGCCCAACAACCGCGCCGGAACATTACCCAAAAGCTACCCCTACTACGGAACAGCTACCAATATGAGCAATGCCAGCAATCTTACCAATTTCTGGATATATGCCGATGACAACGTGGTACCGGCCGATGTCATCCGTTTGCGCAACATCGCCCTTTCCTACACCCTTCCGCAAAAATATGCGAAGAAAGCAGGTATGCAATATTTGAAACTGATAGGGCAAGTTAATAACCTGTGGTATTGGAGCGCCGCCGGAAAAGGTATCGACCCCGATACACAGGGTATGAACGGCACTTCACGCACGCCGGGTACGCCCATTTCGTACTTGTTGCGTTTGGAAATAGGTTTTTAATAGTTTGATGGATGATAAAACAAAGATTGATATGAAAAAAATAATTACATCAATAACATATATTTTCGCTTGCGGCCTTTTGCTTTTGTCGAGCGCTTGTAACGATTATTTGGATATCGTACCGAAAGGGCGCGTACAGCTGGAAACCGTAGAAGACTACTCCAACCTGTTTAACGCGGTTAGCAATATTACCTACCCGCAGGGCGATATGGAACTTTTTGCTGACGATGCCTGGGGAGATCCGTTCCATATCGACGATGTTGTCAACAAAGGTTCTTACAACCTCGTCAATATTATGTACCTATGGATTGACCCGTCGGTAACGCCGCGTCAACAGTATTACAAAGTAGGTAGCAGCCCCACTTCGGGAAGTTTGTTCTATGCCTGTTACAGCCGCATCAACAGGGTGTCGAATATTATTCTCCAAACCATTGATAATGCGAAAGGCGACGAGGCCTTGCGCGAACGCACCAAGGCCGAAGCACGAATATTGCGCGCCTACAACTATTTCATGCTGATAAACGTATATGCCAAACACTACAATGCCGCAACGGCCGCCACCGACGGAGGCGTTCCCTTGTCGGAAGAATTTGATTTGACGGTAGCTCCCCGTCAGGCAAGCGTAGCCGAGATTTATGCGTTCATCGAGCAGGATATTGAAAAAGCGTTGGCTTCGGGCGCCTTGGCCGAACCGGCGACAAACACATTCCATCCCTCGAAAGCAATGGCTTATGCGTTGAAAGCAAAAGTACACCTGTTCAAAAAAGAATTTCCCTCCGCCAAAGCCGCGGCATTGGAAGCATTTCAGTTGAATAACTATGTGTTCGATATGGTTTCGTTTGTACAAGGCGGAATGACCGCCCGCATCATGGCCGACAATCAGGAAAACCTGTATTGGGCAACCACGGAGAGCAATGCTAACAATAAAGGGCTGGGTAATTCGCGGGCTATATCGCCTACGCTGGCTGCCATGTTTGATCAAACAAAAGACACCCGTTTCTCCGGTTTCATCGATTATAACTCGGATGCTACGGGAGGCGCTACTACTATGAGCGACCAGGCGTATGCCCCGGCCTATAACGTAACCAAAACCGGCGTGAGCAATTATTGGATCAATACGGGCGGAATCCGCACTACCGAAGTGATACTGATGCTGGCCGAATGCTATGCCCGCGAGGCAAACTACACGGAAATGAACCGCTACCTCGATATGGTTAAGAGCAAACGTATTGTGGGTTATGCAGGCAGTCCCGATAATTTTACGCCCGCCAACACGACCGACGCGGTGAAATTAGTTATTGACGAACGCCGGAAAGAATTGGCATTCGGCTGGAACCGCCTGTTCGACCTTCGCCGGCTGAATACCGAAACGGAATTCCGTCAAACACTGCGCCGCACCTTGCCGGCTAACCCGAACCTCGGGCCGCTCGGGCTTCCGCAGCAAGAATACGTGCTTGCACCCGACTCGCCGCTATGGGTGGCGATGTTTCCGGTGGAAGAATTAGAACGTAATAAAACACTGAAAAATAATGTTCCATATTAATCACATAAATCTTAATTTTTGTATTATGAAAAAAAATCTGTTTTTCTCGCTAATGATTGGGGCGGCGCTATTGGTTGCCTCCTGTAAAGACGATCCGGAATTGAACTTGCCTGCAGCCGCAGGAGCTATCTCGGGACTGGATGCCAATACCTGCCCCGTTAAAACGGTAAACCTCTCGGTTGGCAACATTGACGGCGCCATTTCGTACCAATGGTACAAAAACGGAGCGGAAATCACCGGCGCTACTTCGCAAACATATGAAGCTACCGCCACCGCCACTTACACCGTAGCCGGCGTAAACAACGACGGAGTGGGCGAACACAGCCCCGGCAAAGATGTAACGATTACGCAATGTAATGCGCCGGCTACTGCAGGAAACATTAAAGGCGCTTCGCTCAACGAATGCGGCGTACTGAACGTTAGGCTCTCTATCGCGCCTATTGACGGCGCTACTTCGTATCAATGGTACAAGGACAATACCGCTATTCCCAGCGCAACCGACACGGTGTACATCGTTACCCAAAACGGCTCCTACACGGTGGAAGGTGTGAATATAAACGGCCCGGGCGCTAAAAGCCCTGCAAAAGCAGTCAGCATTTCGGATTGCGTAACCATTAACGGCAAAGATGTGAATGCCTGCGGCGAAGCCACAGTTGCCCTTTCGGTAACTATTCCCAATGCGGTATCGTATAAATGGTATAAAAACGGAGAAGCTCTCCCCGGGGCAACCAATTCTTCTTATTCGGCAACCACCAGTGGTACGTACTCGGTGGAAGGAATCGATGCACAAGGCAATGTATGCGGACAAGGCCGCGGAAAAGTGGTAAACATCTATACTGCTTGCCGCACAGATATCGTGGGAAATTATACTTTAACGACTATTCCATTTAGAGTAAGTGGTAATCCTCCTCAAGTGGTAATTGAAGGTGATACCCTTGCTAATGGATTTCCGACAACCCCTGCAACCATAACCATTAGCATAGATGAGGATAACCCAAATGGTGTGATTATAGAAGGGGATATCCCACCGGTATATAATGAAGAAGAGAAAACAGGTGTCTTGAAAGCGACATTCAACCGTGCCGACAATTCACTATCGATAGCATTTCCTCAAACGATAGGAGAATTCCCTCAAGGTTGGGTGGGCATCGTATATCCAGCCTATTTTGAGGGTGGCATATTCAAGTATTACGATAGAACACTTACGAAACCGGCTACGCTTAGCTATAATGCCACGACGAAAGTATTTACTATGGATATTGGCTACAATACATGGGCTGTAGAAAAGGATATGTTTATTCCTACCGGCAATGTTAAACCCGGCACCTTTAAGTTGACCAGGAATCCGTAAACTATTCTAATTATTTCGAACAAATAAACCCGGCTGCTTCAAAGTGGTTGGGTTTTTTGTTTCAATTTCGAATAATGGCGCATCCGTTATACCAAATATAAACCACCTTTTAATCCAATCTATTTCCGGTATAATACCGTTGCTACAAATGTTTAGGCCAATATAATTGGACTATTACATTTGTCAAATCGGTATTATTTATCGAACATTGGAAGATTTGTCAAATTTTGGAAATTTGACAAATCTAAACGAAACAAACACAGCCAACTGAGCGCGCAATTGCCAAGCGGGCAACACTGCCCAGCCCGCCGCCAATAAATACCAGTGTAAATAATCTTAACATCGAATACTTTTAATTATTTTTCTTTGTCATGCTGAACGAAGTGCAGAATCTACGCTGGGAAATATTGCGAAATACAGATTCTTCACTTCGTTCAGCATGACAAAGGAGGCATTGCGTTGCTTCGTTGTTCCTTTCCGCAATAACGCTCATTTCTTTCGAAAAAGATACATGCCAAGGAACGTAAACAATCCGTTTAAAATTAATAACGAGAAGCCGAAGCTGAATCCGAGACAGGTTTTACACAAATAATCGGATGCAAAACACAGCAGCGGCGATGCTACTGCAATAAACGGCATTGCCTTATCTTTTACCTGGTATTTCGTCAAAATTCCGAAGAAGAAAAAGCCGAGCAAGGGGCCGTAGGTGTAAGAGGCTACGGCATATACCAGATTAATCACCGCGTCGTTTTTTACGGCATTGAAAAAAATAATCAACAGCAAAAATAAAGCGGCAAACGATAAATGGATGATGTAACGGATTTTCTTCTTATGCTTTTCGCTCCAATCGTCGCGCTTGTTCATGCCCACGATATCAATACAAAATGAAGTAGTAAGCGACGTGAGCGCTCCGTCGGCGCTCGGGTAGGCCGCCGATATCAAGCCTATTATAAATATCAACCCGACAACAGTCCCCAAATGTTCAATGGCCACGGTAGGGAATAAACGATCGGTATCGGTAAACGCCAAGCCTTTCTCGCTGACGTACATCGCCAACACCGCACCCAAAAATAAAAACATGAAATTCACGACCACTAAAATTCCACTGAACGTGAACATATTTTTTTGCGCGTCTTTAATGTTGCGGCAGCTCAGGTTTTTTTGCATCATCTCCTGGTCTAAGCCCGTCATGGCAATGCACACAAACATCCCGCTGAGAAATTGTTTGAGGAAATGAGTCTTCGCATGCCAGTCGGTATCAATCATCCGCGAATAATCACTCTGAATTACTTTTTGAAACAATTGGCCGAGGTGCATATCCATGTCGCGGCAAATAGACACCATACACACCACCACAGCCAGCAGCATGAACGTTGTTTGCAGCGTATCCGTCCACACAATGGTTTTAATGCCGCCTTCGAACGTGTACAAAATAATCAGCAACACAAAAATTAAACCGGCCACCCAGAAGGGCATGCCGAATTTAGCCAGCACAAACAGATGCAGCACGCTCACTACTAAAAACATGCGCAAGGTGGCGCCCAATGTGCGCGAAAGAATAAAAAAAGAAGCGCCTGTTTTATAAGTAAAAAATCCGAATCGTTTTTCGAGATAGGTGTAGATAGACGTCAGGTTCATGCGGTAATACAGCGGCATCAGCACCAACGCAATCACCGCGTAGCCCACTAAAAATCCGAACACCATGGGCATGTAGAAAAAATTTTCTTTGATTACGTTGCCCGGAACAGACATAAACGTAACGCCCGAAAGCGATGCGCCGATCATACCGTAGGCAACTACAAACCACGGCGAGCGTTTGTTTCCGCGGAAATACGTGTCGTTATTCGCCCTTCGCGAGGTAATGTAAGTAATTAAAAACAACAATGCGGTGTAAGCCAAAAATACGATAAGAATAAGCTGTGCGTTCATAAATAAAAGATAACGATAAATGATATTCTCCGGTAATGAAGACAAATGTAGTTATTAAATGCCAATGTTTAAAACTTTACCGATACCACCTTTTCAAAATCATTTAAAAAAACGATACCTTTGTTCAGAGATATCACAATTTATGAAAGAAGCCATGCTGGAAATATGTACCAATTCGGTGGAAAGCTGCGTCGAAGCTCAGCGCGGCGGCGCTTCGCGCGTGGAGTTGTGCGCCGGAATGCCCGAAGGCGGCACCACGCCGAGCTACGGAACAATCCTCTTAGCGCGCCAACAAATTTCCATCGCCCTGAATGTCATCATCCGTCCGCGGGGCGGAGACTTTTTGTATAACGAACAAGAAATGCAAATCATGCTGCACGATATCCGCAT
The DNA here is from genome assembly GCA_031551045.1 of Bacteroidales bacterium. GTDB lineage: Bacteria > Bacteroidota > Bacteroidia > Bacteroidales > UBA932 > JAVBOD01. Next base: position 29,277 of record JAVBOD010000036.1, on the reverse strand, counting down.
GGCCAAACAATGCGGCGCCGACGGCGTGGTAATCGGCTGCCTGACGCCCGACGGCGAAGTGGACATGGAACAATGCCGGCGCCTGATAAACGAGGCCACTCCCCTATCCGTAACGTTTCACCGCGCGTTCGACATGTGTTGCAATCCGCAAAAAGCGCTGGAAGATATTGTTGCGCTCGGCTGCCACCGTATCTTGACCTCGGGGCAGCAAAACAAGGCGGAAGAAGGCATCCCGCTGTTGCGCGAATTGGTGCAACAAGCTGCCGGGCGTATTATCATCATGCCGGGAAGCGGTGTGAATCCGCAGAATATTGCCCGCATTGCACGTGAAACGGGCGCTACGGAATTGCATCTTTCGGCGCGCACCGGCGTGTCCAGCGCTATGCAATTCCGTCAAAGCAACCTGTCGATGGGCGGCACGGTCACCATTTCGGAATACAGCAAGGACGTGAGCAGCGCAATGATTATAGCAAAATGTGTGGAAGCATTGAAAAATGAAAAATGTTAAACAGATGACATGAGGGCTCGTTTCGCTGGAAAATTATATTTAAGAAAATGTTGACATAATGCATTGAAAACAACTCTCCCAAATCCCTTCTAAAGAAGGGCTTCTCCTCCCCTTTGGGGAGGTTGGGAGGGGCCTTTAAAATTATATTGATATGAAACCCATTCGTTATTTTGTATTCCTCCTTTTGACAGGAATGTGTACGGCCTGCACCGAGCGGCATTTTATCAGCGATGCGGCTTACCGCACGACTGTCGATTCGCTGTTTAATGCACGGAAACAATTGGCGGCAAACCGGGAAGCGGAGTTATTCGGCGTTTTCTCCCAAAAATTAACCGTGGAAGAGCGCGAAGCTATGCAGTTTTTGTATGCCTTCATGCCGGTGTGCGATATGGCCGACTACGATGGCCGTTTTTATTTAGAGAATGTCCGCGCAGCTTTCAAGGCGCGTGACGAAATGCCGTGGGGCAAACAGATTCCCGAAGCTGTTTTTCGCCATTTTGTGTTGCCCGTGCGGGTGAATAACGAAAACATGGACAGTTCGCGCGTGGCGTTCTACAACGAATTGAAAGCGCGGGTGCAGCATTTATCGTTGCACGATGCGGCGCTGGAAATAAACCATTGGTGTCACGAAAAAGTGACTTATGCGCCGTCGGATAGCCGCACCAGCGCTGCTTTGACTACGCTCCGAACAGCTATCGGGCGTTGTGGCGAAGAATCGACATTTGCCGTGGCTGCCATGCGTGCTGTGGGCATTCCCGCCCGCCAGGTGTACACGCCGCGTTGGGCGCACACCGATGATAATCACGCTTGGATTGAAGTGTGGGTGGACGGCAACTGGCACTACATGGGCGCTTGCGAACCGGAACCGGTGCTCGACCTCGGCTGGTTCAGCGCGCCGGTGCAACGCGCCATGCTGTTGCACACCAAAGTATTCGGCAAATACACCGGCCCCGATGAAGTGATGAGCGAAACACCGTGCTACACGGAAATCAACGTCATCAAAAATTATGCCCCTACAAAAGAAATAAAAGTCACCGTGGTAGATGCGGAGAACAAGCCTGTAACGGGCGCCAATGTTGATTTCGGATTGTACAACTATGCCGAATTTTATCCTATTGCACGTAAAACGACCAATGCTTCGGGCGATGCCTATCTCACCGTCGGCCTGGGCGATTTGTTCATACGAGCTAATAAAGAGGCGCTTTTCGGCTATCAGCCATTTTCGGTAAAAGAACAAGATGCGATTACCATTACCTTGGATAAGCAGGAAGGTTTCATGGCGGCTTTCGATATGGATATCGTGCCGCCCGCGGAACGCGCCGTTCCCGCCAAAGTGACGGACGAACAACGCAAGCAGAATGATTCATTACTCCAAAAAGAAGACAATATCCGCAAGCAATACGAAAGCACTTTTTATACCAAGGAAAAAGCCGAAGCGCTGTCCGCAGCATTGAGTATTGATGCCGTGCGCACTTGGAAATACATGGCAGACAGCCGTGGCAACTGGACGGAAATCGAAAAATTTTTGAGTGAAACACCCGCTGAAAACCGCGCTTGGGCGCTGGACTTATTAGGCGCGGTAGCGCAAAAAGATTTGCGCGATACGCCGGCCGCGATATTCGCCGCACACCTGCAAGCCGCACTGCCGTTCGCTAAGAATACTTCCGACCGGAACGTATTTATCAACTATGTACTCAATCCGCGCGTAGCAAACGAACTTTTATCGGACTACCGCGGCGCGGTTGTCAATGTTGCCGGAGAAGCGGGCATTCAGCAAATACAAGCTAATCCGTCGGAACTTCCGGCGCATTTCAATGCAATGATTCGCATTGCTAACGAATTGAACCCGCAGAATATTCCGATGACGGTAGGCGGTTTATTGAAATTAAAAGTAGCCGACCGGCATTCCGCCGATATCGCGGTGATTGCGGTATATCGTTCGTTGGGTATTCCTGCGCGCATCGACCCGATAACGCACAAATTGCAATATTACCACCACAGTACATGGAACGATTTCAGCCTCGCTAAAACCGACGTAGCGGCTAATCCGCCGCAAGGCAAAGTTTTTCTGAAATTCAAGCCCGACGATGCATTGAAATTTCCGAAATACGAAACTCATTATACGCTTTCGAAATTCAGTAACGGACAATTCACGGTGCTCGGTTTACAAGACAGCGATAATTTAGTAAACCGGCCGTTCGGCTTGGATGCCGGCTATTATATGTTGACCACCGGCCGCCGTTTGGCCAACGGTTCGGTGCTGAGCCATGTGGAATTTTTCAATATTGAAAAAGATAAAACCACCGAAGTGCCGCTAACCGTGCGTTACAGTAAAGAAGCGTTGCAAGTCATCGGCAGCATGAATCCCGAATCGAAATTCGTGGCGCAAGGCCATGCGGAGCCGGTAAGCATTCTGCAAACCACCGGCCGCGGATATTTCGTACTGGCGCTGTTGGATGCCAAGAAAGAGCCCACCAACCACGCGATGCACGACATGGCAGAAGTTGCCGGCGAACTGGAAAAATGGGGACGTCAGCTGGTATTCGTATTCAAAAACGAAGCGCAGTTAAACACGTTCGATACCCGGGAATTTAAAGGATTGCCGAAAAACATCACTTTCGGGTTCGACCATAACAACGAAATCGCGAATATGCTGAAACAATCGCTGGAACTCACCTCCGTTGATTTGCCGCTGTTCGTGGTGGCCGATACATTCGGAAGAGTCGTATTTATTTCGCAAGGTTACCGCATCGGTTTGGGCGAACAGTTGATGAATGTGATAAAAAAGTTATAGTGTAAAATTTTTCCAATTATTGACACATTTAAATAAATATTAAAATATTTTATTACTTTATAATGATTTGGAATAATTTTTGTTAAATAAAATAAAGACTAAAAGAGAGAACATTTTTTATGGAATTTTTGTTGGAGGCGGGTATTACTTATACCGCAAAACAGGTTGTAACTGAGAAAGACTTGGCATCCAGTTACGGATCAGGGACGGTACGCGTATTTGCGACACCGTCCATGATTGCATTAATGGAAAACGCCGCTATGCACGCCGTACAAGCCCTCTTGCCCGAAGGGTTCAACACCGTAGGGGTGGCTGTAAACATTGAACACAGCAAAGCCACGCCATTTGGCATGCAAGTGCAAGCAACGGCCGTACTCAAAAAAACAGATGGGCGGCGATTGGAGTTTGAAGTGACGGCGCATGACGAGACCGGAGAGATTGGCCGCGGGACACATGCCCGCTACATTATTGAGGAAGCGAAATTTTTATCAAAACTAACCAAAAATAAATAAAAATTCACATGGAAGAAGTCTTAGATTTTCTTACAGAAAACCCTCTCTTTTACCTTGCTACAGTGGAGGATGGACAGCCGAGGATACGCCCTTTCGGTTTTGCGATGGAGTTGGAAAGCAAGCTATATTTTATCACCAACAATACCAAAAGCGTATATCACCAGTTAATAGAAAATCCTTACCTCGAGGTCTGCGTCAGTTCATCGGACAACAAATGGATACGCCTTCGCGGGAAAGCCGTATTTGACGATAATATGGTCGCAAAAATAAAAGCCTTTACAACGCTTCCTTATCTAAAAGTTTTGTACGGCTCGCCTAATAATCCGATAGTACAATCGTTTTATATTGAAGACGGAGAAGCCTCTTTCAACTCTATTGAAGACGGGGAGTATTCCCGTGTAAAATTATAATTCAATCATGATAAAGAAAGTAATTGCCTTCTACAAAAAAGCGGCTCAATTTGTCATGCATGACGTGTGGCACATGGACATCAGCAAATTGCGCAAACGCGATTTATTTTTTGTGCAGCAATTGAAAATCTTAACCATCTCCGTCCGTGGTTTTTTCGAAAACCGGGTAGCGCTACAATCGGCGGCGCTTACCTTCTACACCATCATGGCGGTTGTTCCTTTGGCAGCTATTGTTTTTGCCATTTCCAAAGGATTCGGCATGTACGAACAACTACATGCTACATTACTTAACACCTTTGAAAATCAGGAAGAAGTTATCAACTGGATTCTCGGCTTTGCCGAAAAAGCCATCAACACTACGAAAGGCGGCGTGCTGGGAAGTATCGGTATTGTATTTCTGCTTTGGTCGGTTATCAAAGTGATGAATAATATCGAAAAGGCGTTTAACCGCGTGTGGCAAGTAAAGAAATCACGTCCTTGGGCACGGAAATTTACCGATTATCTGGCAGTATTGATTATTGTTCCCATTCTGTTGGTGGCGGCCAGCACCATTTCCTACACTATCCGCTATCATTTGGATGCGTTGACGGAAAACATTCCTATATTATCAAACCTCAGCACGTGGTTTGGCTTTTTATTGCCCTACCTCTTGTTGATATGTATGTTTACGGTGGTCTATATGGTAATTCCTTTTACAAAAGTGCGTGTAGCTCCGGCATTTTATGCGGCGGTGATTACCGGCATAGCGTTTCTGTTGCTTCAAAATTTATATGTTTACACCCAACTTTCCGTCAGCAAATATAACGCTATATACGCTGCTTTTGCCATACTACCGCTATTCTTATTATGGGTGAATATCAGTTGGACGATTGTATTGCTGGGTGCAGAACTTTCATTTGCCTATCAAAATGTAGAGCGTTACAGCTACGAGCTGACTTCAAAACACATCAGTCCGTTCCAACGCAAACTGGCGGCATTAATGATTACTCACACAACGGTGAAAAATTTTATAGACAGCAAACCTCCGCTTTCTTCTAACGACTTGTCGGAAAAGCTGAAATTGCCGGTACGCTTAGTGCGCAACACAATTAATGACTTGGTAAAAGCGAGTATATTTACCGAAGTTGTGATACCCCATCACCAAACGAAAGAAAGCGTTTACCAGCCCGCTATGGATGTACATAAAATAGACGTCGGCCTGGTGGTGCATCGTATCGAAACATTGGAACAATCGGATATATCGGAGCGCGAAAACCACGAAATGAAAAAATTTATTACGGTGTTGAATGAATATGAAGTGTTGTTCAAAAATTCGCCGGACAATAAATTACTGATGGACATGTAGCATTACGCTATCACGCCCGAACCTATCAGTTCGTCGCCATCGTACCACGCGGCAAACTGTCCGGCGGCAATGCCGCGTTGCAACTCGTCAAACAAAATATATAAGCCGTCTTCCTTACGATAGAGCGTTGCCTGTTGTAGCGGTTGGCGATAGCGGATGCGTACGCTGTAGCGCCGTTCCTCGTTTTCTGTCATTTCCAAATCGGGGCGTATCCAGTGCAAATCGCCGGCTGCGATAAACAATCCTTCGCGCAGCAAGCCAGGATGATGGTGCCCTTCGCCCACATACACAATGTTATTCACCACGTCGGTGGCAATCACAAAAACCGGCTCCACGTGGCCGCCCACACCCAGGCCTTTGCGCTGGCCGATGGTGTAGAAATGAGCGCCTTCGTGTTCACCCACTTTCTTCCCGGCAGAAGAAGTATAGTTATATGGTGCGCAATACGCTTTCAAGTTCGTGAGATTTGACAAATTTGTCAAATCTGAATCTGCCGTCCTCTGCATCTTTCCATACTCCGAATAATCAGAAAAAACTTCCAAGATATCGCCTTTTCGCGCTTCGATTTTTTGTTGCAGGAATACGGGTAAATCTACTTTTCCCACAAAACAGATACCTTGCGAGTCTTTCTTCTCGGCCGATGGCAAGCCCGCTTCGGCCGCCAGCCGCCGCACTTCCGGTTTCAATAAATGGCCTATGGGAAATAGCGCTTTTGCAAGTTGCTCCTGCGACAATTGACAAAGAAAATAGCTTTGGTCTTTATTGGGGTCGCTTCCCGCCCATAAAGAAAATTGAGAATTTTTACTGCATTTGCCATTCTCCATTTTCCATTCTCCATTTTCCACTACGCGGGCGTAATGTCCTGTCGCCACTTTATCGACACCTAATTCCAACGCGGCTTTCAGAAAAACATCGAATTTTATTTCACGATTACAAAGTACATCGGGGTTGGGCGTGCGTCCGCGCTGATACTCGTCGAACATATAATCCACCACTTTCCGGCGATAGATTTCGCTTAAATCGATAAAATGAAAAGGGATATCCAGTTTGCGGGCCACCATTTCGGCCACCATGCGGTCTTCCTCCCAAGCGCAGTCGCCATGCAGCGTGCCGGTGGTGTCGTGCCAATTTTGCATAAACAGGGCAATCACTTCGTAGCCTTGCTGTTTCAACAACAAGGCCGCCACACTGGAATCCACGCCACCCGAAAGGCCTACCGCTATTTTCGTTTTAGTCATAAACTACAAAATTACAAAATAATTTGTAACGGAAATTTAATATGTTTGCTATGCCGGAGAAAAAACCATTCTCCGGCAGGCTACTATTTGAGATGAGCGTTAAACAATGTAAAGATTCTTTTCTTTTCAAAAAATCATTACCTTTGCAGCGTAATATACTCTTGGGGGTGCCCTGAAACGGGCTGAGATTATACCCTTAAAACCTGATGCGGATAATGCCGACGTAGGGAAAGCGAATAAGGTATTTTCTATTTTTATTCCCCCCATTAGTATTTTGAAGAAAAAGCATACACCCGGAAACGGGTATAAAGGATTGTTTTGAAATTTACTTATTAATTAAAATACCTTATGAGAAGTAGAAAATTTATTGTAGCCGTATCATTATTATTTACAGCATCCAGTATTTTTGCACAGACAAGGCAATTGGACACTCTTGTCATTACTGCTACCCGCGCAGGCAATAAAACGCCGGTAGCACAAAGTACCATTTACCAGCAACAAATAGATAACCAGCGTGTAGGGCGCGAAATGCCATACCTGCTCGAAATGCTGCCGTCGATGGTGAGTTATTCCGACAACGGAACAAGCATCGGTAGCACCAGTTTCCGTATCCGTGGCACCGACCAAAGCCGCACCAATATCAGTATCGACGGCATTCCGCTCAACGATGCCGAAAGCCAAAACGTGTTTTGGGTAAATATCCCGGATTTAGGAGCTATCAGCAAATCGTTGCAGGTACAGCGCGGCGCAGGAACAACCCCATTTGGCGGCAGCGCTTTCGGCGGATTGCTGAACATCGAAACGCGTGAAACACCTCTATCGGCACAAGCATCGTTTGAAAGTTCGTACGGTTCGTTCAACACATGGAACGTAGCCGCCAACGCAGCTACCGGTTTGTTGAACAACTCCTTTGCTTTCGATGCCCATTATGAATATGTGTCGAGTGACGGTTATCTATACAACAGCGGGCTGTGGCAACAGTCCATGAATATTAACGGCCGCTGGCAAGGCAAGAATCATTTATTGCGGGCATCGGTACTCTATGGCGAACAACATTCGCACCTCACTTACGAAGGAGTGCCTTTCGATTCGTTAGCCTCCAATCGTCGCTATAATTTGTCGGGAATATACGGCAACAACCAGTATTACCCCAACGAAACAGACAACTATCAACAATTACATGCCAACATCCACTACACGCAAAAACTCAGCGATACATGGAAGTTCAATGCTACTCTGTATTACACAAAAGGTAAAGGATATTACGAGCAATACAAAGAAGCGGCCAAGCTTCAGAAATACGGTTTACCTTCACAGCTTATCGACGGTATCGCCCATGAAAAAAGCGACCTTATCCGGCAAAAGGGATTGGACAACGATTTTTACGGATTAAACGTTGCGGCTTTCTATGATATGAAAAGGGTACACGCAATTTTTGGCGGCGCTGCCAGCCGCTACGACGGAGGGCATTACGGGAAAGTTACCTGGGCCAAATACAATACCGGAAATATTCCCTTCAATTATGACTGGTACGATAATACCGGCGTGAAGGAAGAGTATAGCGTCTTTGCCAAAGCGTCGTACGATGTGGTTAAAGCGCTATCGTTATTTGCCGATGTACAAATGCGCGGCGTGCGTTTCAACATGGAAGGAATGGACGATGATTATTATGAAAAGCAACCATACGGCATGTTGGATACGACTTACAATTGGCTTTTCGTTAATCCGAAAATCGGATTGACCTATACCCCCAGCACGCACCACCACGCTTTTCTATCATTTGCCATTGCTAATCGCGAGCCGAACCGTTCCGATCTGAAAGATGCCGATAAGAATGGTATCCGCACACCGGCACAAGCCGAACGTTTATATGACTTGGAGGCCGGCTACTCGTTTCGCCCATCGTTCGGGCAGTTTAGCGCGGTGTTGTACTACATGAAATACCAAAATCAGATTGTAGCCACCGGCCGTGTGAACGATGCCTACCGGCTGATAATGGAGAACATTCCCGACAGTTACCGCGCCGGTATTGAATTGACGGCTGCCGTGCGCCCCATACGGCCATTACAACTGGAAGCCGCATTTACGTGGAGCCGCAATAAATTGAAAGATTATACGAATTATGTGGACGAAGACTACGGAACGACAGAACGTGCGGAATATTTCGATGAGACGGACATTGCTTACTCTCCCGACATGGTAGGTTCCGTAGCTCTACGCTGGTTTCCGCTTACGGACCTGTCAGTAGCTCTCACAGGAAAATATGTAAGTAAACAGTATTACGACAATACAGCGAATGATAGCCGCAGTATCGATCCGTATTTTGTAAGTAATTTCCAAACAAACTACGACTTCGGTATCGCCAATAAAATGCACTGCTTCATACAGTTTTCGGTGAATAATCTATTTAATACGAAGTTTTGCTCCTGGGCGTTTGTGAATTATCGCAGTACTTTCTCGGACGGAAGCCCCGACGAGCAAGACTTGCGCTACTTCCCGCAAGCTACCATAAATTGTATGATGAAGATAGGATTGAAATTCTAATATCATTTTCAACCTGTTCATAATAAAAAGAGGCGGTTCAAAAAGCATTTTGAACCGCCTCTTTTTATTATTATACGGGCTTTTCCAAGACATTTACCGCTCGTCGTAAAGTTGTGTCGATAGGATATAAGAACGGGTAATATCCATTATCGTCCAAAGGCGTATTACGTCCGATATAAGCCTTCAACTGCGCATCTACAATAAATTTACATTCGTTCCATTCCGCCATGACAGGTTGTACGGAATTTTGCTTCAAGTAATCAAGAAACATACGCTCAAAAGAATATTGAGCATAAAAGCGCTGAAGCTCCGCTATTTCTTTAATTTGGTTTAATTCTTTTCGATGCTCGTCTGTAAAATGCATGGCAAAACGATATATAAAATTACGACGGGCAATTTTAATGAAGAAAGAGTTCACGCCCACCGTATCAATCGGCACAAATACATCCGGAATAATCCCTCCGCCACCATATACAATTTTCCCTTTGGGTGTTTCATAACGTAAACTATCATTTACTTTAATGCTATCCACTTGCGTAAATTCACCATGCTGATAGCGATCGTAAATATCGCTTTCATAAGCATGCGCCCCTTTATTGTATGGTTTCTGGATACTGCGCCCCGTGGGGGTATAATAACGCGCTACTGTTAAGCGTATGCCCGATTTATCGGAGAAATTTATAGGCTCTTGCACCAATCCTTTTCCAAAAGAACGCCTGCCCACAATGGTTCCGCGATCGTTGTCCTGTAAAGCGCCGGCCAAAATTTCACTGGCCGAAGCGGAATTTTCATCAATAACCACGGCGACGTTCATTTCTTTACACATTCCACGGCCGTTGGCATAGTAATCCTGGCGCGGACGCATGCGCCCTTCGGTATATACGATTAATTGTCCCTCCTTCAGAAATTCATTCGCCACCTCAAAAGCCTGATCCAACAATCCGCCGGTGTTCCCCCGCAAATCAAGCACCATCTCGGCCATTCCTTGCTCCTGCAAGCTTTTCACTTCATCGATAAACTCTTCGTGCGTATTTTTTGAAAATTTGGAGATTTTGATGTATCCGGTTTCCTTATCAATCATGTAGGCAGCATCAACACTTTTTACCGGAATTTTATCTCGAATAATTTCTATGTTAACAGGTTTGCTTTCCCCGGCCCTTTGTACGGCAATATTTACGCGTGTTCCTCGTTTCCCCCGTAATAACTTCATAACGGTATCCTGTGGGACACTGTTTCCGGCAATGGCCCGGCTATCAACCGATACAATGCGGTCGCCCAGTTGCACGCCCGCTCTTTCCGAAGGGCCTCCGGGAATAACTCCCATTACCACCACCGTATCGGAGGGCATATTAAATGAAACCCCGATACCGTCAAAATTTCCTTCAATCGACTCATTGGCTTTCTGCATATAGGATGCCGGTATATATACCGAATGCGGATCCAACTCTTCCATCACAAGAGGAATCGCCTTTTCTATGAAATCAGGCATATTCACACTATCCACATAGTTTTGCTGGATTTGCTCTATGACTAAATTCAATTTACTCAGCGCTACAGAATTATCTATTCGTAATGTCGCGTTGCGGTAGGCTATGCGTTGTCCTATAAAAATACCAACAGCCATAAATAACAACAACATGAGCCAACGTGCCAAACGCGCACCGCTAAAAATTTTTTCTTTCTGCTCCATCAGTTTTAAGATTTTTATTATTCCGACAAATTCATATAAATCGTTTCAACGCCGGCTTTTTTCAATAGTTCGATACCGTCTGTTATGCGATATTCATTACTATACACCACACGAACAATACCCGACTGGATAATCAGTTTTGCACATTCTACGCAAGGTGAAGAAGTAATGTATAGCGTAGCCCCTTCGCTGCTATTGTTCGATTTGGCCACTTTGGTAATGGCATTCGCTTCGGCGTGCAACACATACGGTTTGGTTAGGCCGTGTTCATCTTCACATATATTTTCAAATCCACTCGGCGTGCCATTGTATCCGTCCGAAATAATCATGCGGTTTTTCACAATCAACGCTCCTACTTGACGACGTTTACAATACGAATTTTTGGCCCATACATGCGCCATTTCCAGATAACTCCTATCAAACTGCTGCTGCTTATTTGCACCCATTCTATACAAATGTTTAATCGACAAATATACGGATAATTTTGAATCGTATAAATATGTTAATAGCGGGTAACGCTTCGCTTACCCTCGGTTATTCATATGTTACCACTTCGTGATAAGCCACTTCAAGCCCCACATAATTTAAATGTGTTTGTCCTGAAGGAATTCCCGCTTTAAAGGAAAAGTACGCCCTTAGCGGGCTTATACCTCCTCGCCTCCCCATGTCTCCGCCACAACATCAAGCGTAGCATATAATTCAGCGATATCCATAGAAGTTACAAGTTTCAAGCGTGTTTCTTTAAAGTTCTGCAATCCTTTAAAGTAATGGCTAAAATGCCGGCGCATTTCCAGCACACCCGTCTTCTCCCCTTTTACTTCAACAGATTTAGCTAAATGGCGTTTCGCCAACGCCACCCGTTCCAAAACACTCATATCGGGCAATTTCTCGCCTGTCAGCAGATAGTGTTTTATTTCTTTGAAAATCCATGGATGCCCGTAGCTTGCCCGCCCAATCATGACGGCATCTACACCATACTTATCAAACATTTCTTTGGCTTTTTCCGGGCTGTTCACATCTCCGTTTCCTATGATAGGGATTTTCATTCGCGGATTACGCTTTACGTCGCCTATCAACGTCCAATCGGCTGCTCCGCGATACATTTGCGCCCGTGTCCGGCCATGAATAGTGAGCGCCATAATGCCCACATCTTGTAAGCGTTCGGCCAATTCCACAATTATCTTACTCTCCTCGTCCCAGCCTAATCGCGTTTTTACCGTTACAGGAATATTGACAGCATCAACAATCCGGCGGGTCATTTCCACCATTTTATCCGGCTCGCGCATCATCCCCGAACCGGCTCCCCGCGCCGCGATTTTCTTCATGGGGCAACCAAAATTAATATCAATCACATCGGGATTGGAGCTTGCTGCAATACGCGCCGCTTCAATCATGGCATCCATGAGGTGCCCGTACAGCTGAATACCTATCGGGCGTTCGTAATCGTATATTTGTAGTTTGGCTACCGTGCTTCCCGCATCACGAATCAGTCCGTCGGACGACACAAACTCCGTGTACATCATATCGGCGCCGAATTCTTTACATACGTAACGGAACGAAGCGTCGGTTACCTCATCCATCGGAGCCAAAAAGAGCGGATATTTTCCAAATATTACATTTCCTATATTCATTCGCTTTTATAACATCAGCCAAAAGTACGAATAATTTCCTTTTCTAACGGATAGTTATCGTTAACCGGTAGTGCATTTGGTAAAAAAACGTTCCATCAAATTTTGGCTAAAGCCTTGTTAATATATTGTTTATCATCCGTTGGATAAATCCAACGGCAATGAACTTGATGACTTTCATTGCCGTCTAGCTTTAGCTGACGGTTACAAATTCGACGCATAATAAGGGCTTTAGCCAAAACAATAAATAAAACTCATTTTCTAAATGCACTACCGGTTATCGTTATTACTTTTTGAAAGATGTTAAACGAACCCGTTTTTGTAATCCGGATATTCTTCTTACCTTTGCCCCCGTATTGCAGTTTAGGGAATCCCGTGAAATTCGGGGACAGTACCCGCTGCTGTAACTCTTTTCACGCCTCAAAAAGCGTGATTGTTGTACCGCAAGCCACTGTTGGCTCTTCGACTCCCCCGCGGGGAGGACGGGAAGGGGCTGATGGGAAGGCGATAAAACGTAAAAGAGAAGTCAGAAAACCTGCTGTTGTACAAAACAAGCCCATATCGTACGCTTTCGGGAGAAAAAGTAACGATGAAAAGATTGCTCAAAGCGCTCATATTGCCTTTTGTGTACTTTGGTACAAGTTTGGTGTCTGTTGCACAACCAACCGGCGATACTACGCAGGTATTGCAAGAGGTGGTAATAACGGGCAAGGACCCTGTTGGAGGTTTGTCGGCACGTTCTTATAGCGTGGGTACTCATACCATAAGATATACGGAAAAACAGCTACAAACATTTCGGCAACAATCGTTGTCCGATTTTTTACAGTCTAATAGCGCTATTTATTTTAAAGAATATGGGAAAGGGATGACTTCTACTATAGCTTTGCGCGGTACCTCTGCCTCTCAAACATCGGTACAATGGAATGGAGTCAACATCAACATACCCTCCATGGGTACAATGGATTTTAGCCATTTACCTCTATTTTTCTTTGATGCCGTAGAAATACACGCCGGAGGAGAAAGTGCCGTTTACGGTAGTGGGTCTATCGGGGGAAACGTACAACTAAATACATATGCTCAGTATAAACCGGGAATACACGCAGAAATCCAACAAAACATCGGTAGCTTCGGTTATCTTTTTTCAGGAGCGCTTTTCCGTATTGCCAACCAACGCTGGGAAAGCCGCACTTCAGCTATCTATAACACAAGCAACAACAATTATGAATTTACCGATAATACAAGCTACGGACATCCTCGTACGCAATTGAATAATGCCGGTTTTCGCAATTATGGCATTTTAGAAGAACTCTATTTTCGTCCATCAAAAGACCACGAATTATCAGCACGATTTTGGTACGCCGATTTTAAACGGGACATTCAGCCGTTAACATCTATGAATGACCGGCCGGCAGAATACCACCGCATTTACGACCATAATCTACGAGCTATCGTATCCTATAAAGCCACCATAAACAGCTTAAAACTCAACGTTAATGCAGGATATGCATCCGATTACGAAAAGTTCAAAGAAGATATTATCGCCACTAATAAAATAATTGGAGCTACAGCCGGAGAATATACGTGGAAACATTTAACGGTAAAAGCAGGCATGAATGTGGAATACATTAAAGCAGCAACCTATGCCTATGCTGCTGGTACAGACGAATGGCGATCCGATGTTTTTTTACAGTTACGTTGGCTGCTCAACGAGCGATGGACCATGAGTTCGGCTTTGCGACAATATTTTGTCACGAATGTAAACGTCCCGTTATCGCCTTCCTGCGGGTTATCTTATTTAGCTATTCGTACTACCTCACATAATTTAAAAATCAGAGCAGCGGCTTCTTATAATATCAAAATACCTTCGCTAAACGACCTTTACTGGGGAGGTACTATCTCTCTGCTACGTCCTGAAAAAGGATGGAACTCCGAAATCGGAACCGATTATACGCTTAGTGAACCATCATACACTTTCAAAGCTAATGTTACCGGTTATTTCAATCGCATTGACGATTGGATTCGTTGGCTACCCATAGGCTCCATATGGAAACCAAAGAATGTAGGCTTAGTAAATAGTTATGGTATCGAAGTAGCCACAGGGACTTTAGTTTCATTATCCAATACAACAAGTATTGAAATGTATGGAAATTATGCCTACACATCTGTTATTTTAGAAGAAAGTAATACAATAAATGATCCTAACACAGGCATACAAGTGGCATTCCAGCCGGAGCATTGCTTCAATATAACGATGAAAGCAATTTATGACAAATTTTCCTTGCAGGCAATAACCCGATATACCGGCCAACGCCATACCCAAGATCAATTCGACAGCATGCCCTCTTACACATTGGTGGATTTATCCGCTGAGTATCTGTTGGAAATAAGGCCGGTAAAATTATTCTTTTCATTACAGTGCAACAACTTATTCGACAAAGATTATCAAAACATTAAAAATTTTGCCATGCCGGGCCGAAGTTTTAATGCTAATTTACGTATTCAATTTTAAACTAAATATTTTACAATATGAAAAAATGCACATTTTACATTTCAGTACTGACAGCCTTATGTTTTCTCGCAGGTTGTAATGACGATCCATCTACCAATTACAAAGCAACCTATGTTTCCGGTATTATTAACGAAGGTACTTTTCAAGCCGGTAATGGAGAACTGAGTTATTATGATGAAGATTCAAAAATCATGAAGAATAAATTCTTCAATTCGGCCAATGGTTTTGATATAGGCTCTTCGATACAATCGGCCGGTCTTACACAAAGCGGCGTGTTAGCTTTAGTTTGTAATACTCCTGATAAAATATTTTTCATGGATGCTATTTCCGGAAAAGTATTATTCCCGTCAGCTTTTACAGATCAATTAAAATCGCCGCGTGGCGTGGTGATGGCCGAAAACAGTTATGGCATAAGCGCCGCATATGTTACTAATTGGGGAGAGCCAAGAGTTATCGGTGAATGGGAACCGGGTTTTCCAATGCATGATTATCCTCATTCTTATATTTTAGAAATCAACCTATCCAATAGTGGTGCTACTACCGGCAGAAAAATTCCTTGCGGAAACACGGCCGAGGGTATTTTACTTTATCAAAATAAACTTTTTGTAGCGCTTCAGGAAGGGGTAAAGGTTTACAATATCAATACACTAGACTCGATTGCAATGATTAAACCGGAAACTCTTACTGGAGCAGCAAAGCAATTAGTAATCGATAACAACAATAATGTATGGGTATCCATTAATAATAGTGGCCTAATGGGATTTTCCGCCATAGATTATAGCAACAAAAAAGAATATAATGTAACAGTAAATTATGACGGAAAAATAGCACTTTCGGCAGACGGCACTTCTATTTATACCTACGATGCCGATTATACCAATCCGGGAAATAGTAATGTTTACAAGATAAATTTATCAAACGGCACCTCCAGTATTTTACTTACAGAAAGTAATTCCCTCTATGGAATCGGTGTAAATGCCCACACCGGAAAAATATACACTTCCAATCCGAATGACTATGTAAGCAATAGTACTATCTGTATTTACAATCAAGACGGTTCTTTGTTCGATAAAAAAACGTCAGGAGTGCTAAGCTCCGGATTTTTCTTTTTCGGATACTATTCAGAGGAATAACCTCCTGAACGTGTAGCACATATAAACAAAAAACGGAGGCCGCGCGGCCTCCGTTTTTTGTTTAGCATCGACGATGATTTAGAATGGCAAATCGTCTCCTTCAATAGGGTCTATAATAGGAATCGCGTTAGCGCCGTTCTGCTTGGTTTCGGGTGCAGCCGTATTATCGCTGTCGGGGCGGCGCCCCAGCAAACGCATGGTTTCGGCAACAATCTCCGTCGTATAGCGTTTTTGACCGCTTTGGTCTTCCCAATTGCGGGTACGCAATTTACCTTCAATAAATACCTGGCTTCCTTTTCGCACGTGTTTTTCTACTATTTCGGCTAAATTGCGCCAAAAGACAACATTGTGCCATTCCGTATGTTCTTTTACATCACCACTACGATCTTTAAAGCGTTCCGAAGTTGCAATAGGTAAGGTAACTACTGCAACTCCATTTTCTAAATGACGCATTTCGGGGTCTTTCCCGACATTTCCGATCAGCATTACTTTGTTTAACGACATAACTCTACTAATTTAAGGTTTGAAATTCAAGGGCTAAATTTACATCATTTTTTTTATTATGCAAAAAATATGCTTATTTCCGGTTGGTGCAGGGTTCGTTCAATCAATTGAGGAAATGCGTAATTTGCAATATTAGAAATAGATACTTGCTGAAAACCGGTAGCAAGCGAAGTTGGTTCTGTGGTTAAGTCTAATACAAAAAAGGTAGCCCAAATAGTTTGATGGCTCAATTGATGCTTGATTGGCAAAGAATGATACAAGATTTTCGGCTTATAGGTTCCGATAATGGACATCCATTCGTTCGTCTTAAAAAGTTTTAACGGAGTCAGCGCCGTTTCCGTTTCAATCATCGGAAATTCGTAGAGGCCTTGCCAAATATCTTTTTTATCCCTTTTTCTCAAGTAGGTATTTTTCCCATATTTTAGTAGCAGATAATGAAAATAACGGGGACGTACAATAATTTTCTTACTTTTTACCGGTAACTGTGCCACCATGTTTTTTGTATAAGCAGCACAAGCTATTTGCAGAGGGCATGTTTCGCAAGCCGGTTTTTGCGGGGTACAGACGGCAGAACCAAAGTCCATCAATGCCTGGTTAAAAGCATCCGGTTCCTTTTCCGGAACAAGTTCCTGTGCCAACAAGGTAATTTGTTTTTTGCAAGTGGTTGTATCGATAGGTAAATCAATACCAAAAAAACGGGTAAGGATGCGGTAACCATTCCCGTCGATAGCAGCCACAGGTTCTTTGAAAGCAAAGGAAGCTATAGCGGCGGCAGTGTATGTGCCAACTCCTTTTAATTTTAATAATTCCGCATAAGTACTGGGAAATTTTCCATCATAATCATCCAACACCTGCAGGGCCGCATAGTGCAGGTTGCGCGCACGGGAATAGTATCCTAAGCCTTGCCACAACTTCAGCACATCATCTATTGGCGCTGCTGCCAGTTGCCGTATCGTTGGGTATTGCGCCACAAAACGCAGGTAGTAAGGCATCCCCTGCTCTACTCGCGTTTGTTGCATAATAATTTCCGATAACCAAATTTTATAGGGATCGTTTGTGTGCTTCCAGGGTAAGTCGCGGTAATTGTTTTTATACCATCTTAAAAGAGATTGTGTAAAATTCATTAAAACAATATTTATATTCAAATCCTCCGCAACACGGTTATTTTCAATCGTCCGGCACCATTATCAACCCGGGAATTAATAAGTAGCTTGTTCTTTATCTTCTTCTTCAACGGTACTAATCCACTGATGGATGGTATTATTCACCCGGTAAAGAGAATCGGCGACTATCTTTCCGGCCGTCATCCCCCGGTACATGGCTCCTTGGTCTGCCTGAGACCAGGATTTAGCAATAAACGGTTTACCGGCTGTAATGCCTATCATTTCAAAACGTTTTATCAAGCGTTTATCCGAGGGATTGACGTTGCAAAATTGCAATAAAAAACTGAGATAGCCATAAAATCGGATATTTCCGGTATCCTGCATGTAAGGAGGGAAATCCGCTGCAGCTGTTTTATTGCTTTTAATGTGTACCGGCTCAATAGCTATTTGCTCGGTCAGTTCATTCCATTTTACGACACTATCTCTATTTTTAGTACATATTTTTATTAATACACATGCAAAGTCGGTTTCAGATACAATGACCTTTTTTACACCTTCCGGAATGAAGGTGTCACGCGCTCTGCCCTGTAATAAAAAATCGCCGCCGGCAGCTCCTTCTTCTCTATCTATATGAAAATATGTATTTGAGTACAAGTCGGTTATCTGAACAGACAGCTGGCAATAATCATTTTGTTTTGGAATATGCAACACATAAGAATTTGTTCGAAAATCAATCCATGCTTCGCCCAGTGCGATACAAGGCGTAACGGATTCGAAAGATAAGTGATTCAAAGGCGCTTTATACGACTCACTCTGACAATCGATAGCATGTGCGTACATCGTAGCATATTGCTGCACCATAGGATATGCATAGATATATGCTTCCTTGGCTATTGTTTGCATTTCTATTTCGGGGGAAGCTAAATTACATGATACAGGCAATAAAGCTCCTATTAAAACAAAAAATATTGGTTTCATTTTTTTTACAGAGATAGATCAAACATGACCCATTATATGCAAAAATCATGCCAAAAAAGTAATTTAGCATATTAATACTAAAATATATTTATAAATATATAAAATATTAAGTATCACTATATTAAAAATTATAAACCCAATTTTTCGCTAATCGGAAGTAAAGAATTAATGGCCAATTCTGTAAACTCATCAAGATTCATTCCAAAATGCTCGCATTCCAGAATATTTTCACGACGGACAGATGCTGCAAAATGTTTTTCTTTCATACGTTTTGTTACAGACTTAGGTTTTACACCGGCTAATTTTTTATCGGGATATACATAGGTGGTCGCAAAAATAAGTCCGGTTATGGTTTCGCCTGCGGCCAAGGCATGATGAAATTCTTTGTTACGCGACCTTCCCGACGAACATTCATTGTGCATGGCTATAGCATCGAACCTCTTCGTCCACGCCCAATGGGCGCAGTATTTCTATGGCCTTTTGCCCATGTACGGCAGCATCGGCATTGGTTATCTCCACATCAATATCATGTAACAAACCGGCCAAGCCCCATTGCTCTATATCACGGCCTAATTTTGCAGCCAAGGCACGCATGACGGCTTCCGAGGCTAAACTATGACGCAACATATTTTCTTGTTTCACGTATGTTTGTAACACGTCAAATGCCTCGTTTCTGTTCATATTTTCCGAATTTAGAGTTTAGTAAAATAAATAACGCCAATGCACACAATACACCTGCCACATCGGCTAAAAAGTCAATCATGTCTCCGGTGCGCGGTGGAAAATAATATTCCTGTAATATTTCTATCAACCCGCCAAAGAACACCGGAAATAATCCGGCCAACAACCAGAAATAAGGAGCAATGTCCAGCCGTACTAAGGCGTCACGCTTATGCAAGAAGAGTTGTACAAATTCACCCCAACTGCCCGATTGTTGTTGTTTCAGTAAAGACAGGCAGATAACCGCTGATAATGCAAAGTACATGAAAAAATGAACGACTTTATCGCAATGTGGAATAATAATTCGAGGCATCATATTGCTGGGAATTTTTACCACAGACACATAAAAAATAAAGCAGACGAGGATTATACAAAAGCCATAATCTATCCACCATTTCTTCATCATAACGAACCGGGTATATAGTGTTTTAATCTTTTCTCAAAAACGTCTTTGCGAATAAGCCGGTAATGCGGCGCATAAAGCTGGACATATGCCTCGCTGTGATGGACTGCATATTTCCCTCCAGCTAACATATCGTCAAGCCGCTGTTTATCGACCTCAAAATCAGGCAAATCTAAGTTCATCCGTTCAACAATTTCCACAACCTTCGCCCATTCCTCGCGCCATTCGCTCACTTTGGGTATTTCAACACCGTTCATACTTTCTAAAAAAGCATCGAAAAACGCTTTAAAAGGAATTTTTCCATCCTTCAACAGGGATAAATTTACCCGGTAAAAGTTATGCTCCCAACCGGTGAATGCTGTAACAGCGCCTTTTGAATCCTGCATTGTTTCAATCTCGCGCAGAAGATAGTTCTTTGCAGCAATGGTATCTGCCAGCAAATGCCCCGGCCCGAATTTATCTTGAAAAAAATTTTTGTATAAATCACACAACGTAGATGCCGGATACTCTTTCATCTGACTTGCTACAGCCGTTTTTACCTGTCGTGTAAAATCATCGGGCGAAGAACAGGAAAGCGGCACACAGCCTGCACAAATCACTAAAAAAAGAATCAATACATTCCGCATAAGTTTTTTCCCGTATATTTAGTTTTGAGCTGAGCGTAATAATTCAAGGGATTTAGCCCGTGGCTGTTAAGCAACGGCAATAACAACCGCTATTGGCAAATTTAAACAGGCCCTTACAAGTCTCCACATAACAACTCCGGCCTTTCCCTATTTCCCCGCATACAACGCATACACGGCAAAACTGGCCAGCCAATGCTCTCCGGCATAATCGCCATTAGCAATATGTGGAATAGCGGCTTCCAGATGGCGAAGAGCAGCCTGGCTCAAAATGGTTCTATAAGCGGCATCTTGAATGTTTTCCGATACGTGTAACATGCACCAGGCCCTGCTGAGGTTCAAGCCGTCTAAATGAACTAACTGCATATCGCTCCGGTCACTTACTATGGCCGGCTGTAATAAATTTGCCGGTTGGCCTTTTTTCAATCCCGGGAAGAACGCAGCAAACCATTTTTTAAATTCCGCTTCGGACAATACTTTCCGCATTAATTCCGCTTCGAGCAAACAAGGCGAGAAGAAATCGGCACCACCCGGCTCCCACGATGCAGGACAGTTTTCATCGTTAAAATAATAGTCTCTGCTCCGCGAAACCAGTAATTTCTCCAACTCCGCATTCTTCAAGGCCCTTGCATAATCCAAGGCAAAACTTAAACCAAATGCCGTATTGGGATGCACACCCGTGCGAATCGGGTAGGTTTGTTTAGGTAAAAAATCGATATAGCGTTGCACTATAAGCGCTGTTAAAGCTTGCATATTACGATACCACTGTTGTCCTTCCGAATCATTCCATGTATAGAGTTCTTCGGCCAGTTTTAAAAGCCAAGCCCAACCATACGTCCGTTCAAAGGAAGTATTTCCTTTAGTCCCGAAATAATCCACCTCTGCCAAAATATTTTCTACAGTAAGATTTTTTCCAATCGCAGCACGGATTTCCGAAGCATTCGGCATAGTCGGAAATTCTTTCAACAACTTGACCAACATCCAATGACCATGGACAGACGAGTGCCAATCATAACAACCATAGAATGCCGGATGGTATTCGGCGGGTTGCTTCAAATCATGGGCATCGGCTTGCGTATGCCCCGTTTTATTCGGAAATTCCTGCGTTATACATTTCTGCGCCAAAGCAGCAAAGTGTACGGCGCCTTCGCGCGTAAGCGTGGTGGCTCCGCTATTATCAACGGTATATAACTGAGCATGCGCCGCTGTTATCGATAAGCTTACACAAAGTAAGACAGCTACTACTTTTTTCATGAAAGATAATTTATAATTTCAGGTTGAATGTTTTCAGGCTCAGCGTGAAAATAATTGAACAATTTATTTTTGTTAATCCATTTCTTCCCGCTTTCTTCGCAAATTGTCCAGAATCTGTTCCTGACGTTTGATTTCCGTGCGTTGCATTTGCAAGTTATTTTTATTCTCATTGATTTTTATTTCAATATCCTTGCGTTTCTTTTCCAAATCCAACGAGTCACGGTTCAAGTTAAACAAATATTTATCGCCTTTTGTAATTAAATCTATCTGCCGCTCTATTTGCAAGTCGGCATCTACCCGTTTAGCTGCAATATGGTAGTTTTCAAGATAATTTTTCACTTGTTGCACCATTTGCGGGTCTGTATCGGATTTAATAAAAACGCCCGATGAGTTTGATACTAAAATATAGACAAATGAAGTGTTGGGATAATTTTTATCAGCTTTTCGTACGGCCGTGTAAATCGTTATATTTTCTTTGCCGAATTTAGAAAAAGTAACATTGGCATATTCGCGAAAATCGCCTAAATTGCGAGAGGGCAAACCCTCTTTGGCCAGTTCTTCGTATAATGCTTTATCGGCTGCTTCGGCACTGGCATACACTTGCATGCAAACTGCCGGACGCTTCATCCGTTTAAAGTCAATAGTGGTCTCGTATGGTTTTTGAGCCATAGTCGTATTGACAAGCAACAAACTCAGAAAAAATGTAGCAAACATAGTTCGTGCGTTCATCATCTGGTTTTTTAAAGTTTACAACAAATATACACTAATTTTTCTTTATGGCAATGATTCAGCACATAAAGCGCAAAGCATCAGCGCTAAACGCTTCTGCTTGATGTTGCAGCACAAAATGATCGCAGTTTTTTATTACCAACAATGTGCTATTCTTTAGAAGGCGTGAGAGTTTTTCGGTATGTGAAGAACGAATCATGTCTTGAGCTCCGACCATTATTAAGGTATTCGTTTTTATTGTTTGCAGGCTGTTTTCCGAAATATGCGGATGACAAAGCATGAGTTGCATCAATTGCTGTTTCCATTGCCATTTTTTAGAGAACAGGCCAAATAACGCAAATAACAAATACGAAAACAAAAGGGCTATTCTTATAGGAAGTTTCAAGCCGGACGGATTATAGTTAGCACCGAGTATAATCATTTTGTTTATTTTTTCCGGCACTTGCAGCGCCAGCAATAGTGCAATGATACCTCCGTCGCTGAAACCGATAATATTACATTCGTCTATTTTCAATAACTCCAATGCTTTCCGTATGTCGCCCGCCATAGCCTCATAGGTCAATTTGCCGGACCGTCCCGACGATTTACCATGGCCCCGCGAGTCGATGGCGATTACCCTAAAATGAGAAGAGAAAAGAGGAATCTGGTCGTTAAATATGGTATGGTCTTCGCCATTACCATGTAGTAAAATCAACGGTTTCCCCGAACCATGTTCTTCATAGTAAAGCGCATTTCCATCAATATGCAGAACGCCGTTCATGTTAACCGTTATGCTTGTTCATTAGTCGCTGCGCAGCCATCTCGGCATACCTTGTAGAAGGCCGCCCATAGTTGCAATAGGGGTAAATACTAATGCCGCCACGAGGAGTGAAATAGCCGGTTACTTCAATGTATTTCGGATTCATCAATGCAATAAGGTCTTTCATGATAATATTCACACAATCTTCATGAAAAGCGCCGTGGTTACGAAAACTAAACAAATATAATTTCAAACTTTTGCTTTCTACCATTTTTTCAGCCGGAATATAATCGATATGAATGGTGGCAAAATCGGGCTGTCCGGTAATGGGGCAAAGACTGGTGAATTCGGGGCATTCAAAATGCACCCAATAATCGTTGTCCGGATGTTTATTGACAAAACATTCCAATACTTCCGGAGCATAATCATTTTTGTATTCGGTTTTACCGCCCAGTAAACTTAAATGGTCACTCATGGTATGTTGATTTTGGATATTCGATGTTTGATATTTATATATTTTTCCTTTCAAAAAATCGTTGTAATCCGTCGTTGCGCAGTTTACAGGAAGGACAGGTTCCACAGCCATTTCCTTTTATACCGTTATAGCAGGTGAGCGTTTCATTCCGCACCATTTCAAAAGCATTTAACTCGTCGGCCAATTGCCAGGTTTGCGCCTTATCCAGCCACATTAGCGGCGTATGAATAACGAATGGTTCCTCCATCGCTAAATGAAGCGTAGCGTTCAGAGAACGGATGAATGTGTCGCGACAATCGGGATAGCCGCTGAAATCGGTTTGTGATACGCCGGTTACAATATCCGTCATTCCTAAGCTACTTGCTAATACGGCGGCAAATGTCAAAAAAATCATATTCCGCCCCGGGACAAATGTGTTGATATGGCCGGTCTCCGGCACCGTGTCATCCATGCTTATCGTAGCATCTGTCAAGGAATTTTTCGATAATGTGGCCAACACCGACACATCACGAAGGTGAAACGGCACCTGTAATTTTTGGGCAATGGATTGCGCCATGTCCACTTCCTGTATATGACGCTGTCCGTATGTAAAGCACAAGGCCTCCACGCGTGTAAAATGCCGCAGCGCCCAATACAAACAAGTAGTGGAGTCTTGCCCGCCGGAAAATAACACCAATGCACCTTTATCCTGTTTGTGAAGCATCATCACATATCTCCTACTTTTAAGACGTTGTATGAAATTTTTTCATCGTACACATCGGTGTTTTCTACTTTTTTCATATATTTTACGACCCGTGTTGTTATGGGAAGTATAATGATTTCATAGACCGTTTTCAGCATAGCCTGCGTAAGCATCATCAAGCCCAAAACATGCAGCGGAAGCATCCCCGCAAAAGCGATAAAACAGAAAACACCGGAGTCTGCCAATTCGCCCACGATAGTGGATAAAATCGCCCGTTGCCCGAAGTGCTTACCATGTGAGGACACTTTCATCCGGCTCATGATATAAGCATTCAAAAACGAACCTATAAGGAAAGCGGCCAAACTGGCCAAGGCTATGCGCGGTGTTTGCCCCAATATGGATTCAAAAGCAACTTGCCCTTCCCATGTAGGGTCGGGCGGAACCGCAATGGCCAGTTGATATACAAGAATGGCGAAAAAATTCATTACAAAACCGCTCCAGATGATAAGCCGAGCTTTCCTAAAGCCCCAGACCTCCACCATACAATCGTTCAGTATATACGAAACAGGAAATACCAACAAGCCGGCTGTGGCGGGAAAACCAAAAACGTCAATCCGTTTGGTAGCAAGGATATTAGACAAAAGAAGACATACGTTAAAAAGTATGCCCATCAACATAAAGGAAATGGAAACTGTTTTCTTCATTTTCTTGTTTTTTACGTGGTTTATCAAGCACACGGGCATTCATTTTGCCAATGAGATGGCAAAAGTAAGGAAAATATTTTAGTCTGCTGATAATTTAAACCATAATTAACTAAATCACCGGATTTACGATTTTAGTTATTTATAAAAATTCCGTATATTATATATAATAAAATAAATCTGTGAAAGTTAGTAATTCCGAAGCAGGAATGAAAAATATCATGAAATGCTAAAATTAGCCGGAGCCGTTTTCTATTTGTATATTTGTATTATAATCAAACAATCATTATGAAAAAATATGTTTTTCTCTTTATGCTACCGCTGTTGTTTTCAGCATGCGGAGGTTCCAGGAATGCGGCTAATTTTCCGTATGCACAAATAGAATACCGCTATCAATCCATGTCGAAAGTAGAAGTGGCCGGGGTGAACTTCAAAGACCTTAAAAGTTCCAGCAATCCGTTAACCGCGTCGAAAATTGCCGCCGCTATATTGACTAATACTTTACCGGTGGTATGCACAATCAATTTAGATGTTAGAAATCCGAACATGCAAAGCGCTTTATTAGATGGGTTTCAATATATTTTATACATCGATAATATAGAGATGACCAGAGGACAAGCAAATCAAGCCTTGCAAGTGCCGGCCAACAATATATCGACTCTCCCGCTGACAATTGCTTTCGATATGAAACAAGCGCTCAACGGACAATCATCCGATGTGTTGAAAAACATGGCGTTCAATTTTGCCGGAATAGGCGCCCAGCCGGCAAATATCACTTTAAAAATTAAATCGAGAATGCTTATTGACGGATTAGTAGCGCCAAAAGCCGGTTATATTCCCATCATGTTTTCATACGGAATAGGTAGTAATTAGTAAGAAGCACGCTATTCTCATCAAATAAAAAAAGAAAAACCTCACTTGTGCGAGGTTTTTCTTTTTGTGGGAGCTATAGGGATCGAACCTATGACCCCCTGCTTGTAAGGCAGGTGCTCTAAACCAGCTGAGCTAAGCTCCCTTTGTTTTGGGAGTGCAAATGTAGTAACTTTTTTTATTCCTGCAAATTTTTTTTTGAATTATTTTTCAGTAATCGTATTTTTCCTATTCACTCCAATCGTTTTATATAATAAAAATCCAAAAACCATTAATAGCACCACTGCCGATAGAAGGAGATAACCATAGTTATCACCAACCATATCAATGGTGTTGCCTGCTTGAGGATAAAAATATGCCAGCATGAATGCTATGCCGTTGTTGACAAAGTGCATAAAAACACATAAGTATAATGAGCCTGTACGCCAATACACCCATCCGAAAAATATACCCAACCCCATAGCCGGAATGCCTTGCCATGGATTCAAGTGCATCAGCCCGAACATAAAACCCGACCACAGGATGGCTTTCCACGGTGAGCTATGTTTCAATAAACCTTTTAAAATTACCCCTCTGAATAACCATTCTTCTAAAACAGGAGCTGCTATAACTACTGAAAGAAAAGTAGGAAAATCTATTTTTACAAAGTTCTTCATTAATTCTTCAAAGTTGAACCACGAAGGATAAGGAATCCACATAGAAAGAGGTTCCAAAAGTATGGACAAACACGGCACCAGCAGCAATAAAATTAACCACACTTTCACGTCTATGCGTTTTGGAGCCGGAGCCGGCGACACCTCTCCTACCCTCCACGGGTTGCCGTTCAGATAAAGCTGCAAAAACCCAACCAGCAATACAAACTGAAGCAGGTAGCCCAAAAGAAACACCCAGGAAAAGTTCAACACGGCAATTAATTTTAACGGAGTCGCCAGCAAACCGCTTATCCATTGGCACAGCAGTAGTACGCCAAACAGCATCCACGATTCGGCCAAAGTAGGATAAAAATTAGCTATTTTTCTCATCTTATTTTTTATAATGAATTATATGGACAAAATTACTATTTTTGTAAATTAAAGTAGCGCCTCAAAGAAAAGACCTTATGAATTGGGAAAAAGTAAAATCATCAACATGGTTGCGTTTATTACGTAACAAATATTTACTAACCTTCTTGCTTTTTGCATTATGGGTGCTTGTTTTTGATAAAAATAATATTTTCAGCTGGTTAGGACAACTACGCGAAATTTCTCAAATGAAAAGCGAGCGAGAGTTCTATCAACAAGAAATAAAAGCAACCACTGAAAAATTGCAAGAATTACAGTCGAATAATGATAGCCTCGAAAAATTCGCACGGGAACAATACTACTTCATTCGCCCGGGAGAAGAGGTTTTCATTGTAGAATAAGTTTATACGATATTAAACCCCTGCCGTCTGATACATAAATCGTTTGATGCTCCGCTTGGGTGTTTTTTCAAATTCTTCCGGCATGATTTTTATTTTGGAAAGCTGGCTGTAAGCCGGAAGTTCTTCGTTCACTTTTATCCGTAACTCTTCCATTTTGTCTTTCATCTCAGCATGTGAAAAACCTTGAGCATTGGCGGCGTCAAAATCCGGATATATCAATGCCACCAATTTGCCTTCGTTTTCCACGACTAAGGATTCTACCACATAAGGCATGTTGTTTATCACATCTTCTATTTCTTCCGGGTATATATTCTGCCCCGAAGAACCCAATATCATATTTTTACTACGCCCCTTAATGTAAACATAACCATCCTTATCCATCAGGGCTAAGTCACCCGTATGCATCCATCCGTCTTCGGTAAATTCTTTTTTTGTAGCAGCTTCGTTGCGATAGTACCCCAGCATCACATTATCGCCCTTCACTAAAATTTCACCCGGAATAGTAGCCGGGTCGGGCGAGTCGATTTTCACTTGCATGCGGGGCACTGCTTTTCCACAGGAATGCGCAGGTACACGGCTCCAATCTTCGTAAGTAATAATCGGGCCGCACTCGGTCATGCCATAGCCTACCGTATAGCGAAAACCGATGTTTTTGAAAAAATCTTCCGCTTCGTGATTAAACGCGGCACCGCCAATAATCACTTCAATAAAATTGTCGCCGAAAGTTTTGTTCAGCGTATCGAGGATTTTTTTCTTGACCTGCTGTTCAATGACCGGCAGGTTAAGCATTACACGCATACTGGTTTTGTTGAGCACCGGCTGTAACTGTTTTTTGTAGATTTTTTCGATAATCAACGGAACCGATATTATCAATCGAGGTTTTACATCGGCAAATGCTTCCATGATGATTTTCGGCGTAGGCACGCGCGTTAAGAAATGCACGTGAGCCCCGATCGCCATTTCGTACATAAATTCGAACATCATGCCATACATGTGCGCCATCGGCAACATGGACACGAGGTTATCCCCGGCATTGAACCCTACTAAGACTTCATGGGCAAATTTCAAGTTCGACAACAAACTCCGGTAAGGCAACATCACGCCTTTTGAAAATCCGGTGGTTCCGGAGGTATAATTAATCACCGCCAACTCTTCCGGTTCGTCGCGATGGTAAGCGATATGCTCCGGCCGGAAATTTTTGGGATATTTTTTACCGAACAATTCATTCAACCGCTCTCTTGTTTCGCTGATGGAAGGCCGCTTGCAATGCAATACCGAAAAATCGCCGATTTGAATAATGGCTTCGATATCCGGCATGGCTCGCTCATTCAATGATTCCCACACCACATCGCCTACAAATAAAATGCGCGCTTCGGAATGATTCACAATATTATGCACATTGTCCGGCTTAAACTCGTGCAAGATAGGTACTGCAACCGCTCCATAGGTAATCGTAGCAAAGAACACAACTCCCCAGTTGGCTTGATTACGGCCGCAAATAGCCACTTTATCTCCTTTCTTTAATCCGCATTCCTCAAACACAATATGAAGTTTAGCAATGCGCCGTGCCACATCTTTATAGTTGAGCGTCGTTCCTTTATAATCGGACAAAGCCGGCAAATCCCAATTTTCCTTAAAACTTTTTTCGTAATAGCTTAAAAAACTTTCTGCCATAATTCCTTTTTTTAATGGATTATTTAAAGGTTTGTAAATCGGTTAAGTGTTTATAAATGCCTTTCAATGTAATCAATTCGGCATGTGTGCCGGTTTCTACAATCTCGCC
>JAVBOD010000032.1:0-4465 GCA_031551045.1 Bacteroidales bacterium | reverse complement strand
TGATGAAACAACGCAGAATTATCATCGCAGAATATTTGAAATAAATGCAGCTATGAAAAATATAAAAATAATATCACCGGAACAACGCACGGTGCTATTGGACATACTGCAAAACCGTTTCAGGAAAAACAGCAACCGTCACCCAGACATTGACTGGGCAAATGTGCAGGCCAGGTTGGAAGCCGATGCGGCAAAACTCTGGTCACTCGCTGAGATGGAACGTACCGGCGGTGAGCCCGATGTTATCGGCCGCGAGCCGCAAACAGGCGAATACCTCTTTTACGACTGTTCGGCAGAAAGCCCCAAAGGCCGCAGAAGCCTTTGCTACGACCGTGAAGCGCTGGAATTGCGGAAAGAGAACAAACCGGAAAATAATGCGGTGGATATGACCGCCGCTATGGGTATCGAACTTCTGACAGAAGCGCAATACCGCGAATTACAGCAGACAGGTGATTTCGATACAAAAACATCTAGTTGGGTGAAAACGCCTGAGCGTATCAGGAAGTTCGGGGGCGCTCTTTTTTGCGACCGCCGCTACGACACGGTTTTCGTGTATCATAATGGTGCGGAATCTTATTATGCAGCCCGGGGCTTTCGCGGATTGCTAAGGGTATGAATAATATAACAAAAGGCTGCGAATAGGCAGCTTGTGACATTGATTGATAAAAATAAATATTTGCATATCAATCAGTAAATAATTAATTTTAACAACTAAAAAATCAAAGTTATGACAACAATAAATGTTTATCTATCGTTTAACGGCACATGCGAGGCCGCTTTCAATTTTTACAAATCTGTATTCGGCGGCGAGTTCAGTTATATCGGGCGTTTCAAAGATATGCCTTCATCCGAGCAACCGGTTCCCGATTCGGAAAAAGACAAAATCATGCACGTAAGCTTACCCATCAGCAAAGAAACCATTTTGATGGGTTGCGATATGTCGGAAGTCATGATGGAACAAAAATTTGTGGCCGGAAACAATTTTTCGATTTGCGTCACTGCTACATCCGAAGAAGAAAGCCACCGTATTTTTAATGCACTTTCGGCAGGCGGAACCGTTACCATGCCGTTGGAAAAAACCTTCTGGTCGCCTTTGTTTGGTATGCTGACCGACAAATTTGGCATCAGTTGGTTGGTGGATTTGGATTTAAAATAGAATCAGCCACCAAGGCACGAAGTCACAAAGAGAAATACAGAATAAAAAACTTCGAGTCTTTGTGCCTTCGTGCCAAAAAAATTAAACGATAATCCAAATGAAAAACACCAGAATATACAAAATACCCTTTGCAAACGTCTATCCGATGTACATTCAAAAAGCAGAGAAAAAGGGACGTACAAAAGCAGAAGTCGACACCATCATCTTTTGGCTGACAGGCTATAATGAGCGAACATTGCAACAACAGATTGACAACAAAACCGATCTTGAAACTTTTTTTGCAGAAGCGCCGCAGATTAATCCGAATGTTTCAAAAATCACAGGCGTGATATGTGGTTATCGCGTGGAAGCAATTGAAGATAAACTGATGCAACAAATCCGTTATTTGGACAAGTTGATTGATGAATTGGCCAAAGGTAAAGCCATGGAGAAGATTTTGAGAAAATGAACAAATAGCCATTATTAATTCCAAACCTTATAAATCTCAAACAAATGAAAAAAATTAAAATCGAAATCAAATGGGCATTGATTTTCGCCGCCATGGGACTTCTGTGGATGCTTGGTGAAAAGCTCGTAGGACTGCACGACCAACACATCGACAAGCATGAAAAATATACCATGCTTTTTGCGATTCCCGCTATTGCCGTATATGTTTTCGCGTTGTTGGACAAGCGCAAGAATTATTACAAGGGAACGATGACTTACATGCAAGGATTCGTGTCGGGCTTGATTATTTCGGTAATTGTTACCATTCTCAGCCCATTGACACAACTCATCACATCGTATATCATCACGCCTGAATTTTTCCCGAACGCCATCAACTATGTGGTGGAAAACGGACGAATGACGCAAGCAGAAGCGGAAAATTATTTCAGCATGAAAAATTATATCCTGTCCGGAATCCTGTGGGGAATTGGCATGGGTGTGATAACTTCAGCTGTTGTCGCCGTTTTTACACGCAAGAGAAAAACTACATGAAAATAATTATTTTACTCATCGGATTACTTTTGACAAGTCCTTCATTGTGGGCGCAAATCGAAAATCCGAAGTACGATAAAGCATTGGCCGATTCGCTCGGCGCTGATGCGTATGGCATGAAATCTTATGTCCTCGTTATCCTAAAAAGCGGTTCGGCAACCATCGAAGAAAAAGGGAAAATGGCGGCAATATTCCGTGGACATTTGGATAACATCAACCGCCTGGCGAAAGCAGGGAAGTTGGTCGTAGCCGGCCCGTTGGGTAAAAACGACAAAGCCTACCGCGGCATTTATGTTTTCGATGTGAAAACAACGGAAGAAGCCGAAACGCTTTTGAAGACCGACCCCGCTATTGAAAGCGGATTACTGGATGCCGAACTATTTTCGTGGTACGGTTCGGCGGCATTGCCTGCCTACTTGAAAGTGCATGAGAGAATCGAAAAGGAACGGCCGTAAAACATCGAAAATCGAGATATCTAGTATATGAAACCCTCTTTCCGTCTTGCAAAATCCAATGATGCGCAAATAATCAAAAACATGGCGCGCCGAGTTATAACGTCCAATTACAAGCCGTTTCTGGGAGTAGAAAGCGTCCGGAATTTCATTGAAAGCGGCCTGTCTGATAAAGAAATTGACGATGGTATGCCGCATTGCACATTGATGACTTGCAATGAAAGGATTATCGGATTTTCCATAACGAACGATTCTCTATTGCATTTGATTATGATAGATACGGTCTTTCAAGACAAAGGATACGGCTCGAACCTGCTGGCTTACATTGAGAATAATTTGTTTGATGAATATGCTACCATTCATTTACAATCATTCAAAGAAAATACACAAGCCGTTCGATTCTACCTTAAAAACAACTGGAAGATTATGGAAGAAAAAGTAGTTCCGGAAATCGGCAAAACCATATTGTTGTTCGAGAAAACGAAAAACGGATAACGCGCTATGGAACAGCAAAACCCAAGCGATAAGCAAATGCTATTCCCCGACAGGGAAGCGTTCCGTACATGGCTTTCGGAAAACCATTCCGCCGACGAAGGAATTTGGTTGATTTTCGGAAAAAAGAACGGGCCGAAAAGCCTGACACCCGACGAAGCTGTTGAGGAAGCGCTGTGCTTCGGCTGGATTGACAGCCAAATGAGAAGCATCGACGACAAAACATATATCGAATACTTTTGTCCGCGGCGAAAAGTCAGTAAATGGTCGGAACGCAACAAAGCCACCGTTGCCAAGCTCGAAGTGCAAGGGCGGATGACCGATGTCGGACGGGCGAAAGTGGAAGAGGCGAAGAAAAACGACAAATGGAATATCGCAACGCCGCCGCCCGTTTCGGAAGAAGAAATCGCCAATCTCGCCCGCTTGCTCGAAGGGTTTGAACCCGCCTGTTCCAATTTTGCGGCAATGTCGTTTTCGGTCAGGCGAACCTATACTTTGTGGTATTTGGATGCCAAATCGGAACAAACGAAAATAACCAGGCTGAAAAAAATCATCGAACGCCTGCACAAGAATTTGAAGCCGATGTAAGAAATAGCCACCAAGGCGCAAAGAAAAAAATAAAAAACATACGGCTGATGCCATGTCCCATCTTGCATCGAAAAAGGACGGATGTCGAAAAATCAAACCGGCAGTCAATGAATGAAAAATATTGCCGGGCTAAGTTTTTAAGGAAAAGCCGGACATTGTGCTAACACAGGTCGATGGCTGCATCATCGTTCGTAAATTTCTATAGGCAGATTATCCGGGTCAAACAAGAAGGTAAATTTTTTCTGCGTAAATTCATCCACTCGTATAGCTTCCACTGTTACGCCCTGTTTTTTCAACAATGCGACACATTCGTCAATATCATCGACTTCAAATGCAATATGGCGCAACCCGGCAGCCTCCGGCCTCGTCGGCCTTTCCGGCGGATGAGGAAAAAAAAACAATTCAATAAGATATATTTCATGTAATGATAAATCAAGCTTATAAGAATTTCGTTCCTTCCGATAATATTCATGTTCGATGCTAAAGCCCAATATATTCGTGTAAAACGCCTTCGACTTTTCATAATCACTACAAATGATGGCAACGTGGTGCAACTTGTTCAACTTAATCATACTGATTTTTCTTATCTTTATGAATGACAAATATACAACTTAAAGGCCATAGAATAAAAAGATTACTATTTAAAATACAGGCACGATTAATGTTATAGTTGCAAAATGTTTAATAGAATTTTAACTTTGTAATGAAAAAAAATGCGATTATTTGTAATTGCCTTAAAAAAATCCTGAGAGCAAACCCGGTAAAACATGAAAAACACCATTCAAATACACTATTATTC
>JAVBOD010000035.1:0-9569 GCA_031551045.1 Bacteroidales bacterium | reverse complement strand
AAATGTTTCTACTACTTCAAGGCGACAGCTTGCCGTTCTTCCTTGGCATGATAGTTATTCAAGCCGGGTTCACGACTATTGATTAAGAATACAAAACCTCCGGCTTCGGTAAAGAACAATTTGTCTTTATATTTGTTGAACCATGTACGCCATTCTTTTGCCGACGGAAAATCGACCAACGTGTAGCGAGTTAATATACGTTTTGCTTTGTCCACATCCTTACCGGACTCCAACATTTTTATTGCTTCGTCCAAAATACGTTTGTCATTATTAGGAATACCAAGGCTTTTTGCATCCGCATCTATCTCCAGACCATAAGAGCCTGTTACGCTGTAAAAGTAATCGTAGTTGTCATCATAATATTTGGCGTACGCTTCCACATTCATTCCGAAAAGCGGGAAGAGCGCGCCTTGGTTACGTTTAAGATAGTTCTCAAAACTGATGGGCGGCTGTGGAGTAAAGTTCAGAGCCATTGTTTCCATCTCATCCAATTTCTCCCCCTTTTCTTGTTTTGCTAAGGCTTCTTTCTTTTTGTCCGCATACATTTTATTAAATTCTTCTTCCATTTTCAGACTTTCTTCGTAGCTTTCACGAGTAGAAAGATATTTTAAACTTTTTACATTGTCGCGGGTAGCAAGACGGTCGTTGTATTTACGGGCGATAACACCTTTGCCTCCAAATTGCGAAATATATACAATAGCGTTAGCCAAGACCGTTTTTGCTTCGTCGGTCATATAGGTTGGAGAAGCCGCAAATCCCCAATGCAGAAAATTTCCATGACGGCCAATAGCAATAGCATCCAAACCTTTAGCACATACGCCGCTGGAAATATATTCGGCTTCGGGTGAGTCCAAAAAGCCCCAAGGACGGGATACCATACCTATACGATAACCCTGGTCTGTTGAATAACCTTTGGTTTGTACCTTCCACATAGGAAGCATAGCCGGAACAGGTTCGCCACTGGCGTAATGAGCAGCAGCTTCGGGGGTAGGCTTTTCTTCAATAGTCATTTTTACCGGAAAAGGTCCGTTGAAAATAGCATGTCCCTGACGGAAGCTATGTGCATCGGCATCCAGGCAAAGGCAGTACCAATCGGTTTTTAAACCGATACGGCGGCCTAACGTTTCGCCTAATTCTCCGATAGTTATTGCAGGACGGTCGAAATCTTCCGTCAAATAACCGGCTACAAGATATTTAGTGAGATTGCCGGAAGCGTCCCGCTCCATTATTCTCGGCTGAATGGGTTTCGGCGTACCGTCAAATACCGTAACATCGTAATTTTTCGAGAGGTTCTCGGTATAATTGCCGGCATGAATAACCGTTACCGAGTTGAAGTACGTTTTCAGCATGTCCTCGAAAGATTTCATGCGTTCCACAGCGCTTTTCTTCATCGTCACGGTATCTCTATTACTAAAATTTTCTACATCGGGCGAACCGCCAACATACAGAATTTTCAGATTGCTTTTTTTGATGGGAGCTTTTGCTTGCCCATACATGGGAAGTTGCAGGCAAAGGAGGGCAACTACCACTAAACTACGAATAATTAGTTTTTTCATTTTTATTGTTTTTTTTGATTATCCGCCATCACACCTAATATCCCGTAGGGATTTACGCTCGGTAGCATAAGCAATTTATGAATACACCCGGCATCCCGTTAGGGATGCATCCCTAACGGGATGCCGGGTTCGGATGGCCCCTATTTCTACCAAGCGATAATGCCTACGGCATTGTTTAGAAGATTTTGCGAAGAACCATTTTGTTTATATCCAAAAGAATTTATTTCAAGATCTCCGCCAACTTAGCTTCGAGGTCGCCTCCCCGCAAATTTATAGCGACAATTTTACCTTGAGGATCCAACAAAAAGTTGGAAGGTATGCTTTTTACATCGTATAAGGTGGCTGCATCGTCGC
This sequence comes from Bacteroidales bacterium, assembly GCA_031551045.1. Taxonomy (GTDB): domain Bacteria; phylum Bacteroidota; class Bacteroidia; order Bacteroidales; family UBA932; genus JAVBOD01. Next base: position 7,659 of record JAVBOD010000035.1, on the reverse strand, counting down.
CGCCACCCATCAGTGCGGAAACTTGCGTCCATACCAATCCGTCTTTTTTAATAGCTTCCAACCAAGCATTTTTTTGTCTTTCGTTGTCGAGCGACACACCGAGGATATCAAACCCTTTGTCTTTAAATTTTTGGTAAGCGGCTACCACATGAGGGTTCTCTTTACGACAAGGGCCGCACCATGATGCCCAGAAATCAACCAATACATATTTCCCGCGAAAATCCTTCAGGCTGACAAGCTTGCCCGCCGGTGTTTTTTGGCTGAAATCCTGCGCCATATCACCCACTTTAGGCTTCGGCTTACCGATAGCGGCAATTTTTCCGGCCAAGGCATTTCCTTCAACGGAACTACGGATAGCAGGATCGAGTTTATTGAAAAGATCTTGTAAATCCTGCTTGCTGATGTCTGTCATCTCCAAATACCTGAATGCTTCAAAACTAACCACCGATTTTGGATGAGCTATCACAAAATCTTTGAGGGACGAAACCACTTTCGGATCTTGCATCGAAGTGATTCCTACCAGTGATTTTTGCATGGTTTGATAATCGTCATTCAAAGGAGAATGAGTGATTACAGCATTTTTAATAGAGTCTTTTGTAGCAACTTTAATGGATTCTTCCCCTAGCATTATAGCAAGTAAATCCCCGCTATTTTTTAAATTATTCATCATTCCCGAGTTGTCATAATCAAACAGCAGGAAAGCTATAATATTTCCTTTAATTTCGCCTTTGAAAGAGAATTTTCCGCTATTAACCAGCGAGGAGTCGGGTTTAAAGCCGCTTCCGCCCGGGAACACGATATACACTTTGGCAGGTATTTTGGAGCCCACAGTTCCGTCAATGGAATATTTTCCATTTTGTGCAAACAACATACATGGTATGAGTACAGCAAGTAGTAATAATTTTGTTTTCATGAGCATTTGATTTTGGCCACCAACCCCCCAAAATGGGGCTTTTAGAGGCATATTTATGTAACGTTATTTATTGTTTTGATTTATCCGCCATCACACCTAATATCCCGTAGGGATTTACGCTCGGGAGCATAAGCAATTGTTGAACACAACCGGCATCCCGTTAAGGATGCATCCCTACAGGATGCCCCATGTCAGGATGGCCCCTATTTCTACCAAGCGATAATGCCTACGGCATTGTTTAGAAAATTTTGCGGAGAATCATTTATTATTTTAATATTTATCTCCAAATTTATTCCCGTAAAGTTCTATGAGCTTTTTATCCAACCACGAACCGCGGGCGTTACGATCTACAATGGTTCCATCGGGGCCTACCAATACACATGACGGAATGCCCTGAAAATTATAAATCTTCGCGATATCTCCTTCTTCGTTCGAAAGGCTCAGCCAGGGTAACTGTTCGGTAGTTAAAGCTTTTATCCAAGCCTCTTTATCTTTATCTATCGAAATGCCGACAATCTCGAATCCTTCGGGATGATACAATTGATACACTTCTTTCAGGTGAGGAATATCGGCACGGCAAGGGCCACACCAAGATGCCCAGAATTCCAACAAGACATAATTCCCTTTTGCCAGATGGTCGGAAAGTTTTACCGGATTACCATCACGATCCTGCAATGTGAAATCAGCATATTCAGCTCCGGTTGCGCTTATTTTTATTTTACCGGCTTCGGCTTCTATTTTTTGGCCATATTCACTATTCTTCATTTCGGGGGTAAACGAAGCGATTATCCGGTCGATTTCGTTGACGGAAAAAAGATTCAGGTTATCAAAAAAGGCATAAAGGCCCACCTCATTACCCGCATTTTGCGCAATGAACTTCTCTACAGAGGCTTTGTTTTCTACCACTACCGCATCGATCTTTGTTACGGCAGTAATACCTTCGGAAATAGGTTTATCCTTTGTCCTTGCATAGGCGAAATAATCATCGGAAGCCTCTCTCTTTGCCTTATTCCTGGCTGTTTTCTGTTGTGCATAGTTCATATAAAGGTCATTTATTTCCGACCCTGTTATTTTCAATTTTGTATAATCGTAATCTCCTGTCAAGTCATCCAGCGGAATGCTATCCAACACCGCGGTGATAGTAATTTTTCCATCCCGGATAAAAACAGGAATAATAGGACGGAAAGCATAACGGTTATTCACCATCATATTCCTATTTTCGTCCATGTAAATTTTAATGGTAAGAAGTTCGGGCGTTGTCAATTCGCCCGAAAATTCAAATTTACCATTTTGAATAACCGCACTATCCAAAGGCACCATTGAATAAAAATTTGGCCCGGAATAGAGATACACGGTTTTACCGTCGGCATTGCCGGAAATGTTACCCTTAATGAGGTAGCCTTTTTGTGTACAGCTAACAGCCAGCAGGCTTACGATGGCTGCAAAAAGTACGAGTGTTTTTGTTTTCATTGTATTGTATTTAGTGATTTGTTTTCTATTTCTTATCTTGTTTTCAGCAAGTATCTACACGAACCCTTACGGGGTTTGATAACTACTCAGATTTGACAAATTATTGAAATTTATCACATCTTTTAAAGACCTGCAAGATTTATATTCAAAGTTGATTATTCATTCGTTTTTATGATTTATATAATTGACTTGTTCTTGTAATAATCAATCGTTAGTGGTTAATCAGTATCGTATGCATTTCGCTATGCTCGCCCTTGGTAATTTTAAGCAGGTAAATTCCATTCTTCAAACCCGACACATTAAATGTGTACATGGCTCCCCTGAAAGTACTTCTTCGAACTAAAGTCGAAGTATGTAACTCATACAATTCAATATTGAATACCTCATCGGATGAAATGGCCGTATTTTTAGATAGGGATTCCTGTATATCTACCGCTGATTGAACAGTTATAATATCCGTTGCAGGATTTGGAAAAGCTTTAAAATATTGGGTAAAACCCGCTCTATTGTCAACAGTATATAATCCGGAAAATGTTCCGCAAGCATTGGTTATGGTTGCTCTCACATTGAAATTAAAAACATACGAAGGTATTTCGACAATCCCCAGATTGCCGATGCTCATCGGCATTGGCAATGGGAAAAGTGTTGTATATAAACCGAAGGGATGATAGGTCCATACATAATTAGGAAGATTAGGAGTTGCTTGAAACATATATAAGTCCGCTCCGTTTCCTTGATTAATTTTTTGCAAAAATCCGACATTAATCGAAAGGTTATTGGGCGCCGGAAGAGCAATATCGAAAGAATATTGATAAGGCCCTTCCGATTGAGTGTGGATGGGGTCAAGCATGGTATTCTCTATGTTGAACCAAAGTGTGATATTTCCATTCCCACAATCTTGGGCAGTACGGGTCGATTTAAGCGTTATGCTCGTGGGTGTTTCACTGATTTTCTCGACTCCCGAACCGAAGTATGACCAGCTAAACAAAACGGCCGGCTCGCCGGCAGCCCTCACATCTACCGGATTGTTAAATGCAGTTCTAAACGTATAAGTGCCTGTTTCGCCCGGGCCCAGGCTTTGAGGCCCCTCAATCTGTGCCCCGGCAGGCAATACCGACACAAACCTTGTTGCCTGGTAGGTTAACCCGTCATTGGTACGAAGAGTGGCTTCAATGGTGTAATTACCGGAGTAGGGCGGCACAAAAGTGAACGATGTACCACAATTTTCTTTAAGTATAAAAAAGGGAGCGCCCGACTCTACAATCCGGCAGGTAAGCCTGTAATCGTTCCTTTCAGGCACATTTTGCCAGCTGATGGTAACAGGGGTAAAACGTTGCAAGGGAGAGTTTGGGATAATGATTTTTGGAGCAACTGCATAAACTGCACCATAGGCATTCACCAAACCGTGTCCAACTTCGTTATTCCATGTGCCATTCGGATGAGCTGAGTTGTTAGAATAAGTATATCCCGGTAGCTTTGTACAGGTGGATTCTATTACCTGTCGCACTTGTGCTTGCGTTAAATTGGGATTAACCGAAAGCACGAGAGCTGCAATACCTGAAACATGTGGCGCAGCCATAGATGTACCACTCATCACTCCTGTCTGATTATTTGGCAAAGTAGATAAAATATCACTACCAGGTGCTACTACATCCAACGCCACTCCATATCCTGAAAATGAAGATCTTAATCCACTATTATTAATAGATCCTACACACAAAATATCGTCATTACAATATGCAGGATAGTCCATAGTAGGAGCATAGTTTCCAGCTGCAAAAACAATGACACAACCAAGCCCATTCCGTCCATAATGTAATGCATCATTTATAGCATCTTCTAATAAAGAACTATGCAAATCATTATAAAATGCTCCACCTTGGTCTCCCCATGAATTATTTATAATATCTGCGCCATTCTGCCAAGCCCAAGTAATTCCTGATGCTAGTTGCTGAGAAATCTGATCTGAAATTAAAAGAGAGTGGCTAACAGGCATTAAATTTACCAAAGGAGCTATACCTGAAATTTGATATCCATTCTGATTTGCACCAATGATTCCAGCAACATGAGTCCCATGAGTATCATATAACCGAGAAGGAGAGTTATCGTTCTCTGCATCAAAAGATAAATTAGAAATATTAGTAGAAAATTCGTTATGAATAGTATCTATTCCTTGATCTAAGACTGCGACAATAACATTAGAACTACCTCGTGTTATACTCCATGCAGAACAAGCATCTATGCCAAAACTTGATCTATCTTTAAGAGCCCATTGTTGATTAAACAGGCTATCAGTTATACACGTTTGTTTATAATCAAATACAAAGCCAGGATCAACATCTTGAAAATATGAAGTTGCATAAAATAAGTTTGACATATTTAACCCATTAGAGCCAAGAGGAGCTTTAAGAATATACCATAATGGCATATAATCAACTTGTCGAATTATCTCACATTTATTTATTTCTGCCGTTAATTCCAATAGTTTATAGTCTATTTTATTTTTAAGTTTTACATAAAAAAAATCTGAAACTGCAACTGGATGCTCACTTCCAATGATTGGATAAATTTGAATAATCATTGAATCCTTATTTATGTCAGATAAATAATCATTTATAGCCTCCTCCTTTAAAAAATTTTCTTTCTTTATCTTAAAAATCCTCCAATATCTTCCGGCGATACTATTCTTATATAAATTTTTATAGGTGTCAGATATTTCTATATTGTATTTATCTGAAAGAGCTGCAAAATCAAAATTTTCATTAGAGGTTACGATACAATATAATTGGTCATTAATATTAATATTTTTTCGTTCACCCTTATAATAATAGTACCTATCTATTGATTGAGAGAAGACGCTACAATTAAAAATAAAAATAGCAATTAAGAATGAGAATATGTGCTTTTTCATAAGTCTTTAATTTTTATGAATGTAATATTTTTTACATTTTGTGTAAGGCCATGATCAATAAAATTAAAAATAATTAATTTATCCTTGTCCAAGGAAAAATTACAAGTAAACGTTTGATCATGTAAATTGGAGAAAATAATTTCTTTTTTTTGAGAAATCTCATAAGTCCAACCCCCAATTGGGAAATATAAATCTATTGTATTTGCTCGAGTAAAGGCTATCGTGTCACAAATACCATCATTATACGGCGCTATTTCCTCCCACATTCCATACAATTTTTCTTTTAAATTCTCATTTTCTTTATTATTCTCGCAAGAATAAGCAGACAAGACTAAAAGTAAAAAAATAAATTTCATTGTTTTCATGGTCATTTTATTTTTAATTTGATTAAAATTTAGTTTACTATATCACTGAATAAAACAAAGCCGCTTTTTCATTTTCTTTTATTTTGCAAATAAAACGACTGAAACAGAGGCTTTCAGAACGCAGGAAAATAAATAACTACATTTTTCTTTAATTCGGAAAATAAAAGAAAGTCTTCTTCATAATAAATGTGTTTATTCCCCACAAATTGACAAGCAGGACAATTCTCCACTCCACGCTGTACATAATGCCTTCCCGAACAATCAAAAACCCAATATGCAATACCTCCACTCCCCAACATCATATTGGTTACAAAGTAATCTTTCCCTTTATATTTCTCAAGCCAGATATACCCGGAATAATTACCGGTTTCGTCCGTTTCTGCTTTTTGTATCAAATTTTTAAGCCAAGAAAGTTCTTTTTGAGGTTCTTCACATCCGCAAGCAATACCTGTATCGTTTTCCGTATTGCACGACAAGAATAATAAACAGGATATAAAAACAACGATCTTTTTCATGATTCTATTTATTAATTGGTAAAACAATTCATCTATTGCTCTGTTGAACCGAGGCTCATCTATATTCCGACAGTCACTTCTCTCGTGATACGCGGAATTCACACTAAAGGTGTGAGTTTTATTCGATTTCGATGGGGTCGTACTACCCATGCCTTTTCAACTCTTTTATAGGTATTTGAACTCTATGGTTTCTTTTTTGTTCAACTACCTTTATCCAAATAAAAGACGAAAACATCAGCCCCTCTTTTTAAAGCTCCTTTTCGGAAAAAGATCAGTACCTTTTAAGCAAAAGATACCGACCTTTTACTCTCTTTCTCTAAGCCACTCCAGCCAATATTTCTTTGAGTTCCGAATCCAATGGATTCCGGAGTAAATTAAAACCCGAATATTTGCTGTAATTGGCTATCCAGCTCCTTATCGTGCATCTTTCCGATGATAGTACCGTCGGCGCCTATCAGGTATTTCGTCGGGAGAGCATGGACTGCGTATGCTTTCGAGCGGTCTTCGGAACGGTCATATCCTCCCGTGTCCGACTTTTTAAGCCCTCTTAGTATATGATAGAACGCTCCGATTTTGTCCTTCTCCACAGCATCGCGCCATTTATCGGGACTGCTGTCGTTATCGGCGATACAAACAATTTCCAAGCCTTTGTTGTGGTATTTTTTCCAGAGTTCCAGCATATGCGGGTTACCGGCACGGCACGGTGCGCACCAGCTCGCCCAAAAGTCCACAATCACATATTTTCCTTTAAGGTCGCTCAACTTGAAATCCTCTCCGTTAATATCCGTCCCTGTTATTTCCGGTGCCGGCTTGCCGGGTTGAATATTTTTAAGGGCTTCTATTTCATCACGTACACCGGCGGCCATAGTGCTGTTGCGAAGCGGCTCCTGCAAGGCGTTGAAGGCGCTTTCCAGTTCATCCAGCGTCATCATGCTACTCAACACGTTGAGTTGTTGTGCGGCAGCCGGCAGGTCCGGATTGTCCACTATCAACTGTCTCATTTGGCGTAGCATTTCGTCCCGATCCTTGGTCGCCTTCTGAATTTCCGTTGCACGGTAGATAAAATCGGTGTTTCGACTGCCGGTAATTGTCATGCTGTCTATCATGCGCTGCCCGTATTGCTCTGCAACATTCTTCCAATTGCCCGTAGCCTCAATTTTCGCGTTTTCGATCATCATATAGAAAGAGGCCGGTTGCCGGCCGTCGGGAATAACGACCACCGCGCAATTCAATGCATTTTCGACAGTGCCCTTGAAAGCAAACTTCCCTTTTTTCATCGTAACCGTATCGGAAAAGGCCGGCACTATCTGCCCTTCTGCGTAGGCCGAAAGTACAGCTTTGCCATCGCCTGCATCGGCAATGCGCCCGTTCAAGATGTAACCGGTGTTGTTTTGGCCGCAGGACACCAGGCAGAACAAAGCGGCTACAGGCATGATTTTTAATGGTAGTAATTTCATAGTATCATAATGTTATGGTGAATTCTTT
>JAVBOD010000107.1:0-3343 GCA_031551045.1 Bacteroidales bacterium | reverse complement strand
TTTGAAGTCTTTTAAAAGTGGTGCCACCAGGAATCGAACCGGGGACACAAGGATTTTCAGTCCTTTGCTCTACCAACTGAGCTATGGCACCAATATTTAAGGGCTGCAAAGGTAAGATATTTTTCTAACTTTGCAAATTATTTTTAGAATTCAATGGAACCGATTATATATACCCTTCCAAACGGCTTCCGCTTCGTGCACCAGCGGAACAACTCGCCGGTGGCGCATTGCGGCCTTACGGTAAACGCCGGCACACGTGACGAAACTCCTGCTGAAAACGGCTTGGCGCACCTGACAGAACACATGTTATTTAAAGGTACGACCAAACGCGCGGCTTACCACATTAACAATCGACTGGAAAACGTAGGCGGCGAGCTGAACGCCTTTACCACCAAAGAAGAAACCGTTGTACATGCCACGGTGCTGAAGAGCGATATCGAAAAAGCAGTAGAACTAATTGCCGACATGGCCTTCCATTCTACTTTCCCCGAAAAAGAATTAGTCAAAGAAAAAGAGGTCATTTTAGACGAGATAAATTCGTACAAAGACAATCCGACGGAGCAAATTTTCGACGATTTTGAAAAATTCTTATTTAGCGAATCACCCATCGGGCAGCCTACATTGGGAACACCCGAATCGTTAGAAAACATTGGTCAGCGACAATTAGTGGCCTTTACACAAAAGTATTATCGTTGTCCGCAAATGGTATTTTCCTCCGTAGGAAAAATTACCCCGAAACGGATAGAAACATTTATTGAAAAACACTTTGGAGGATTCAATCATTCGAATGCCGACGATTATACCCGCGTGCAACCGCCCATTTATAAACCTTTTCAAAAGGAAGAAGAAAAAAATACATTTCAAGCCAACTGTATTATCGGCAACCGCGCTTACCCGCTGAGCGACGCACGGCGCATCGGCTTGGCCGTATTGATAAATTATTTGGGAGGCCCTGCTTCAAATTCGAGGTTGAACACTTTGTTGCGTGAAAAAAACGGCTTGGTTTATACGATTGACGCCACCTACACGCCTTATTCCGATACCGGCGCCATGACTATTTATTTCGGTTGCGACAAGGAAAATGTATCGCGCTGTGTCGCATTGGTGCAAAAAGAACTGCGCACTGTAAGCCAACAATCATTCAGCGCCGTTCAGTTGCACCGCATCAAGAAACAATTGCTCGGACAATTAGCCATTGCCTCTGAGAATGGCGAATCGCAAATGCTCAGTCAAGGGAAAAGTGTAATGGCTTTCAACAAAGTAGAAACACTGGAGCAAATGCGCGCCAAGATTGACGCTATAACCGCATCGGATTTGCTGGCCATTGCCAATGAAATTTTTGCACCCGACTGTTTGTCGATGCTTATTTACAAATAAATACCGGAACTTGTCATTCTGAGCGAAGCGAAGAATCTAAAATTGGAATAGATTGCTTCGTCGTTCCTCCTCGCAATGACGAACAGATTCTTCGCTCCGCTCAGAATGACAAATAATACAAAAGTACTACAATGACCACATTCGAATACGCAGAAAATCATACCTCGCCCGAAGAGGCGTTGCTGGCGGAATTGGTACGCTATACGCATTTGCACGCCATGCATCCGCGCATGCTGAGCGGGCATATTCAAGGGAAATTGCTGGAACAAATTTCGTGTATGATGCGTCCGCAACGCATTTTAGAAATCGGCACATTTACCGGTTACTCAGCGCTGTGTTTAGCAAAAGGCTTAGCGCCCGGCGGCATTCTGCACAGCGTAGAGCGCAACGATGAAATACACGAAATTGCCGCTTCGTTCATTACACGCAGTCCGCAAGCCGCTCAAATCCGGCTGCACGTGGGCGATGCACTTGACATCATACCAACATTAGACGAAGTTTTCGACTTAATTTACATCGACGGCGACAAGCGGCAGTATTGCGAGTATTATCATGCTGTGTTCGACAAGTTACGCACAGGCGGCGTGCTATTGGCCGATAATGTGCTGTGGGACGGAAAAGTAGTGGAAACCCCCACTCCTACCGACGAACAAACTAAAGGTATTACGGCATTTAATGATTTGGTGCAACAAGATCCGCGAGTAGAAAACCTCCTCCTGCCCTTGCGCGACGGATTGATGATGATTAGAAAAAGGTAAAAGGGTTAAAAGGTTCAAGGGAACAATGGTAAAAAAGAAACGCCGCAAAATTGCGGCGTTTATCATTCATCGTTTATCGTTCATAACTCATCGTTAAAGTTATTTTTTTAAGAAGAATTTCCGTTGGAACAACAATAAATAAATTACACCTATACTGATAGACGAGTCGGCAATATTAAATACAGGACGGAAGAATACCAAATCGCTGCCGCCCACAAACGGCACCCACGAAGGCCACGTGGTATCAATAATCGGGAAATACAACATATCGACTACACGACCGTGTAAGAAACCCGCATAGCCACCTTCGGGCGGAAACATCACGGCGACTTGCCCCACAGGGTCGTTAAAAATAAGGCCATAGAAAAGGCTGTCGATAATATTGCCGAATGCGCCGGCCATAATCAACGCCAAGCCGACCAACACGCCCATCGAGGTGTTTTTTTTCAGCAAGCGGAACAGGTAAACACCGATTAGCGAAACCAGCACCAGGCGGAATAAACTCAACATGATTTTTCCGAATTCGCCGCCGAATTTCATCCCGAAAGCCATGCCTTCGTTTTCTATAAAACAGATTTGAAACCATGTTCCGAACACCGGAATACTTTCATGCAGCGTCATGTGCGTCTTTACCCAAATTTTTACGATTTGGTCTATCAATAATATTCCGATAACAACGCCTATTAAGATGGCTCCTTTTTTCTTCATATTGTATTTTTAAAAAAGCCAACAATATATGTTTGTTGGCTTGATTATTCAAGATGTTTAAATTTTTATTTCGAATTTTTAGCCTCAATGCTCAAGGTAGCATGAGGAACGGACATAAGGCGTTCTTTCGGAATCAATTTTCCGGTTTCGCGGCAAATACCGTATGTTTTATTTTCGATACGCACCAAAGCCGCTTCGAGCGAACGAATAAATTTTTGTTGACGGACGGCCAATTGTCCGGCCTCTTCTTTCGACAAGGCCGAAGCGCCTTCTTCCAACACTTTGAAAGTAGGCGAAGTGTCTTCCGTGTCGTTGCTTCCATGGTGTGTCACGCTGGAAATCAACAATTCGTAATCTTTCTTTGCTTTATCGAGTTTTTCGAGAATCAAGTCTTTGAATTCTTGCAGTTCGACGTCACTGTAACGCGTTTTTTCAACTTCTGCGGTTGTCTTCTTTGCCATAACTTCTTCCTCCAGTTAAAAAATAAAAAACGAAGGTAC
>JAVBOD010000093.1:0-15482 GCA_031551045.1 Bacteroidales bacterium | reverse complement strand
TTTGGCAAGAAATTTGTTGTGTACATAACCGATAAAAATAAAATAATTATGTACACACAAATGATATTTCCGAACATCCCGGTAAAAGACTTGAAAAAGACACGGAATTTTTTCAGCCAATTGGGATTTACTTTCAACGAGAAATTCTCGGATGAAAATGCCGTTTGCATGAAAATCAACGAAACGGCCTATGTGATGATGCTGCGGGAACCGTTTTTCCTGTCGTTTACCACTAAAAATATTACGGATACTTCCGAAAGGATAGAAGGAATGCTGGCCATTTCTTTCGAAAGCAAAGAAAAAGTGAATGAAATTTTTACAAAAGCGCTCTCGTTAGGGGCATCCAAAGCACGGGAAGAAGATTTGGGCTTTATGTACACGCGTAGTATTTACGACTTGGACGGGCACATCTGGGAATTTTTCTGGATGGATGAAAAAGCCGCGCAATAACTATTCCCGGTAAAAAAGCTGCCTATAGTTACATATCCCTGGGAAGGGGGCTTAACAAGTTGCATAAGCATATAGTATAATCAAAACCCCGATAAGGGTTGGATTTGAATAACCGTGGTTGCCTGCCTGAACGACTTTAGTCGGGCAGGCAACCCGCGGATGGAAAGACCAGTCTGAATTTGCGCACGGAGCACAAACCGTTTTTCAATTCGCTTACCCGCGGTTATTCACATTTAGTCGCTTCGCGACTCGAAATTGGATGGCTTTATTTGTATTTTCATTTGATTATGATCAACTATTCCGGTATTCTTCCTGCTTCTTTTTCGGTAATTTTCCGATTACCTCATCTACCGAATGCTTAATCAGTTCTTCCATTAATTTATCGGGCACGTCACTTTCCAGATATACCGTATTCCATAATAACGATTTGAAATCGGTCGCCGTTATTCCCCGGTATCGTTCGCGCAATTCGACAGACTTTTCCGGATTGCATTTCAGGTTAACTTTAAAAATTCCGTCTTTAGGATTCAAAGCAACATAAGCGAACATCTTGTCCATTACCTTAAACACCAACACCGTGTGATCGAGGAAAGGCAACGATTCCGAGCTTCCTTTAATAGAAAGGCAGTACGCTCTTAACGCTTCGATGTTCATGGCAATTATTTTTTTTCATTATCCGTTATTCAATAAACCCGTTTTCTTTTTTAGAGGCGGCATCTACAAACAAGACCATGCCCGTCAGCATTTTGCGGAATCCCAACTTGCGATAAAAATCTTCCTTTCCGGGCGAGGCATATAAGAGGATATTAAACCCTTCGAGCTGTTCTTTGATTTTCTCGACAATGTGTTTACCAATCCCTCTTCCTTGATAATCGGGATGAATAGCCATATCGTACAATGCCGCCTGATACACGCCGTCGCTGATTGCACGCGCGAATCCGACGAGCCGCGTACCGTCAAATGCGAAGACAACGCGAAAGCTGTTATTGAATGCTCGCTCCTCCGTTTCTGCCGGGTGATAGTTCATCCCGACTGTTTTCAGTATCTCAACCACTTCTGAAAACCGGATGCCCCGACAATTGTTTTGATATGTAATCATTGTTATTCTCTTAAAAAAAAATATTTACGTTTTTCTTGGTCTTTATGAAACTTCGAATTCAACAATATGGAACGGCGGCGTAACAAATATTGCTGGGTACGGATTGGTTCCGGCAACCGTTCTCGTTCATGTCAAGCTACTTTTCATCCGTAATGAAAGCGGTATTTATTATTTCCTCAATCATATTTAAAATGTCCACTTCTTTTTCAAACCATTTTTCTCTTTTCAAGTATGCTCCGGTATCATCCATTTCTCGTTCAATCATGGTATGGATAAAATTGAATTTTGGCAACTTAATGACAATTGTCTCGTATGGAAAAATTACTAAAGATGGTACTTGAACTTTCAATTGAGCTTGAGTCCTGTAATATGACTCTTTTTCTTTAAGTATGGAAATATTAGCTTTTATATATTCAAACAATCTCGTTGCATTAATTTCTTGTTTCTTCATCTCGTCCAAGTCACTAAAAACAGCGATTGTCTGTTTATGTTGTTTTTCTGCCACTAATTTTATTGTAACAGTGTCAACCTTGTTTTTTAAGGTGTCTTCATAATCCGTGGGACAAGTATTATGACCTGTCCTTATGTAAACATAAGCATCCGGTTTTGTTTGTTGTAAGAACAGGTTTAATTCTTTGTCGGCTTTATTTTGTCCCCATGCTAAAGTTATCCAAAAGAAATTTATTAAAGTAATGATTACTGTTTTCATCTTTTTAAAGTTTTGAATATTTTGTTTGGTTACTTTCCTCCAACGGTTCTCTATTTTCATCGAATTTCAAATTCGATACTATAAAATAACGGTATTGCAAATGCTGTCGAATATAGGGGCGACTATCCCACGAAACGAAAATTCAAAATACCGGATTCAATTCGCTTGAAGGAAGGACGGCAATTGGCCGTTCGGGGATTATTGCTGTATTTTCTCCAAATGCATTTTGGCTTTTTCTCTAAAAATTATTTCTGCTTCAAGAACACTCGCTCCTCCAAAATCTTCACCTGCACTTAGCCACTTCCCATTTTCCTTATAAAAAAACCACAACGCATAAAAATCCTTATATGCATTAATGACTCCAGCTAAAGAATCATTATAAGTCAATATTTTGTTGATGTGATTATTTAAAAGTGCATTTCTCTTATCATTGCTCACCTCGCTATCGGTGGCCTCTCCTAATCGTTCCTGAATTGATTTACAACTAACCTGCTTGAGTTTTGATGTTTGTCCATTAGCTAAAATATACTTGATAGAAATGTAAGCATTCAATGGCGTATCTTGAATGTTTATTTCAGAAAAGTCTTTTATCCGTTTATTCACATTCATTACATCATATGCTGATGTGGGCAACGCGTCTTTGTTTACTAATATGCGTGAATTCAATTTCTCTGAATAAATCTTTCCATTGTTTAGATAAACGTGGTAGGAGTTATTAATATCGTTTTGGCTGACTGCTTCAATGAATTTCCCGTTTCTAAAAAGAATACCCGACAAATCATCCATGGCGTAGCCGGATATGATGTTGTTATTTTTCATTTGCCGGTGATACATTTCTTTTCTTGTACTATCGGCATAGTGAGGGCAATTGCTGTATGGAAGAAAAGATAATCCATCAACTATACTTAGGTTTGTGGGACGTGAATCGCTAATGCCGTTTTGAAACCAACAAATAGACCCCGCACTGCCGCCGGCAAGGACAATTCCGTTGTCTAATGCTTTTCTCAAAATGCTATCAATGCCTTGTGCCTTCCATATAGCCATCATATTTAATGTGTTTCCTCCGCCGACTATAATGGCGTCCATATTAAGCAGCATTTCCTCAAAACTCTTTGCGTTTTTGTCGGAACTAACCCATACTTTTAGAATGTATGGCTGTAAGGAAAGTTGTTCACAAATAAATTCCCAATATTTTATGTTGTCCGGATTGTCTGCACTTGCGGTTGGAACAAAACAAATTTTTGGATGGGGCTTATTGGTTAAATCAATCACGTATTGTACGAATTTTTTATTTACATCGCCGCCGAAAGCAAAAACTGTTTGCGCTGCCTTCACTCTTGGTTCTTGTGCTTGCCCAGTTACTTTAAACAATACACTAATGAGGAGAATAATAATAAAAATTCGTTTCATAAATTTTTTAACTTTTTTTGATTTCACTCGCAATTCGCAGCCGCCTGCCGCCCGCTCAATTATGCCTTACTTATTTCACCGGACTTGCCGAAAACAGGATCCATATTAGCGGCTTAGCGTATCTTCAATCAACAACGTGTAAGCCTCTTTCAGCGATACACCGACTGCGCGTAATTGTTGCGGCACAATGCTCGCCTCGCTCATGCCCGGTACGGTATTGATTTCAAGAAAATAAATATCGCCGTTTTCTTTCACAATGTAGTCGATGCGCACAATGCCCCGGCAGCCTAAGTAATCATAAATCAACGACGATTGCTCGCTGATGCGTCGCGCTAATTCCGGCGTTGTATCGGCAGGTGTTATCTCATCGCTTGCGCCGTTGTACTTGGCTTCGTAATCGAAAAATTCGTTGTGCGAGAGGATTTCCGTAATCGGTAAATCAATCGTTCTGACGGCTGTTTTAAACACCCCTTGCTGTAACTCCCGTCCTGTAATACATTCTTCTACAATTACCGCATCACTTTCTGCAAATGCATCATCAAACGCTTGTTGAAAGTCTTTCGGATATTTTACTTTTGTCACGCCATAGCTGCTTCCGCTGGCATTCGGTTTCACAAACATCGGCATGCCCAGTCGACGTTCCAAATCATCGTAATCAATTTTCTCGCCCTTGCGAAAATAGGCTTCTTTAGCCAGTTTCACACCGGCATCGCGCAAGAAACATTTGGTGGCGTATTTGTTGAATGTTAAGGTCGATACGAAGGCATTGCAAGTGGTGTACGGAATTTTCATCATTTCGAAATACGATTGCAACAATCCGTCTTCGCCGGGCGTTCCGTGAATGACGATGAACGCGCAGTCGAACGTTATTTTCTGCCCGTCATATTGCGTAAAGCTGAAATCGCTTTTATTGATTTCGATTCCTTCGTGCCCGGCTTGTTCCACCACCCAATGGCGTCCACGAAGCAACACCTCATATACGTTGTAGCGGTTGCGGTCGATGTTCGCGCTCACTTGCTTTCCGCTCTTTACCGAAATTTCAAACTCCGAGGAATCTCCTCCGTAAATTACTGCAATATTTTTTTTCATTTGTTGATTTGAGTTTTGTTGATTTGCTTATTTGTAAAATATTTTAACCAATAAGCTCACTAAGTTTTAGAAAACAAAAACTATTCCTTAGTGAACCTTTGTGTACTTAGTGGTCAGTGTTTTCTGGTTTTTGCAAAGATACAATTTTGCGGCTAAAAAATATACATTAGGGCGATGATAATTATCAATGAAGGCAAGAGGTTGACCACTTTTATCTGTTTCAGGTCGAGTAAATTAATTCCCAAGCCGACGAGCATTATCCCGCCAAGGGCTGAAATTTCGTTGATGATGCGTGCGTCTAAAAGGCTTCCGAAGAAAAATGCCAATAACGTAAGCAATCCCTGATAGACAAATACGGGCAGCGACGAGAAGGATACTCCGACACCTAAGGCGGCCGCGAGTGCAATGGCGCTGAATCCGTCCATTACCGCCTTCGTCAGCAACAGGGTAGGATACTGACCGGTTCCTTCTTCAATAGCGCCGAGTATGGCCATCGCGCCCACGCAATATAGCAAGGAAGTCGTCACAAAACCTTCGGTAAACCGCTCGCTTTTCAGCTTCAAATTACGTTTTACCCAGTTGCCCAATCGCACCATTTGCATATCGAGTTGCATCCATTCGCCCAACAGACCGCCAATCAATAAGGAGAGTACACAAAGCAGCATGCGTTCCATTTTCAGAGCCATCGAAACGCCCAATATTCCCACAAACAAGCCCATTCCCTGAAAAACGATGGATTGAAAGCGGATAGAAAGCCCTTTATTAAAGAGAGTTCCAAGCAATCCTCCAAAAATAATGGCAAGCGCATTTACAAGATTTCCCCACATATAAAGTTTTAGGTTTAAAGTTCAATGGTTAGTTCACAGATTTTCACAGATAGCTTCAGGTTTTTGTATTTTGTCATTCTGAGCGAAGCGAAGAATCTAAAACTATTTTTATATAAACACAGATTCTTCGCTTCGCTCAGAATGACAAGAGCTGCTCAAAATATTCATCATTTTATATTAGATTGTCTCCTGACAATGATGCGCTTCGCGCCATTCATCATTCATAACTCATAGTTTATCGTTAGGTAGCTTTATAGCTTCTCCACTTTTCCAGCACTTGTGTGAAATCGGCCGGAAGCGGGCTTTCGAAAATCATTTCTTTTTTAGTGACGGGATGTACGAAACCCAGCATTCGTGCATGCAGTGCGTGGCGCGGCATGATAGCAAAACAATTTTCAATAAATTGCTTGTATTTGGCAAATGCAGCGCCTTTCACAATGCTGTCGCCGCCGTAACGCTCATCATTGAAAAGCGGATGGCCAATGTAATTCATGTGTACCCGGATTTGATGCGTACGTCCTGTTTCCAGCCGGCATTCCACCAAGGTTACATAGCCTAAACGTTCTATCACTTTGTAGTGCGTCACGGCGTGTCGCCCTTTGTCGCCCGCTGGAAATACGGTAAAACGCATGCGGTCGTTCGGATGGCGGGCAATGTGGCCGGTAATCGTTCCTTCTTCGTCTTTCACGTTTCCCCACACCAGCGCCACATACACGCGTTTGGAGGTATGATTGAAAAATTGTTTGGCCAAGAACAATTGTGCTTCTTCGGTTTTTGCTACCACCATTACGCCCGATGTATTTTTATCGATGCGATGCACCAGAATGCCGTCGCTTTCTGCAAAATCACGCAAGTGATATTTCAATCCGTTCAACAGTGTTCCCGAATAATTTCCGTGTCCCGGATGCACGACCAAGCCCGCCGGTTTGTCAATCACAATCAGCGATTCATCTTCATACATAATATTCAGGGGAATATTTTCGGAAAAAATTTCTACGCCGCGCCGCCGGTAAGGCATCACAATGCTTATCTCGTCGGAAGGTTTTACCTGATAACTTGACTTTACGGATTTTCCGTTAACAAGAACGTACTCCGCGTCGGCGGCCAATTGCACGCGGTGGCGCGAAATGCCTTCGATGCGTGCCGTTAAAAATTTATCAATACGTAAGGGAGATTGTCCTTTGTCCACCGTGAAGCGATAATGCTCGAACAGTTCCTGCTCGTCGTTATCGTCGGAGTCAGATAAAATCTCGTCGTCCAACAACTCGTCCTTCATCGGTTTACAATGATTTTGCTTACGGCTTTTACCTTGCTGTTTTTCTTTTCTTTAATCCGAACGATGTACATTCCTGCACGTAACGAAGAAACCATAATGCTTCCGTCTTTTGAGTAATTCGACAACAATAAATTTCCGGCCATATCATACACTTCAATGTAGCAAGCTTGTATGTCCTGCATTTCCGTGTTGGTGCTGCGAATATATAAAATATTGCTAACAGGGTTAGGGTACAAAATAATGGATTCTTCGGAAGAGGCCGATGGCTCTACAGGTGGCGGAACATAATCGCTGGGGAAGTTTTCGCTTTTACAGAAAATAGGCCGTATCATAAGCGAGCCTTGATATTCTGATGGTAACCAAGGGCCCGTACTGCTTAAGCTATAGAAATTTTTTCCTCCGTAGGCGCGGTTCGCATCATAACCGATATTCAAAAATCCTTCCGACATTTGCATCCATCCTACATAGAATTTTTGATTTTGAGCGATATGCAAGGGTGTTGAGAATTTGTAGGCCACAAATTTATTCATACTATCGCGAAACGCCGGACGGTCAACTTTCTGAGAATATAATAATGCGCCGGGCATTCCGTTATTATCACTCCATATGGCTATCTTGAACGATTTTGCATTAGCCGTATCCTTGGCCATGTTGAAATACATATATACGCCACGCAAACTGTCAGATTTGTAAGGCATGTATTGCACCGCTACTCGTCCGTTGTCCGTGCGATTGCCGTACAATCCATAGCCGTTTTCGGCGGTACCGTCATCATAGGCATAGTAGTCATAAAATTTCTGAATGTAGCTGGTAGTATCGTTCTCGCGCAGTGCTTTTCGGAGGGTAGAAACATCCGTATCGGTAATCAAATAGCTGGTTATTTTGTACGCAGCAGCATCTCCGTCTGCAAGGAAGGTGTATGGGTCGAAGTGATATTCCCGTACTTGAGTTTCTCCGGCGGAAATATTTTCGGAGCCTGCGGCGTAGGTTTCCGGAAGGGAACTGCTACCTGACAAGGGGCTGATAGAAAATTGCCGTGTTATGTTTCTGGTTCCCCAACCTAAGTTGCGATACGTTATGTCAAATGTCATTGGATTTCCGAATAATTGACGTTGTGCTTCCGTTGAGTTAAGATGAGAAGCCGGAACAGACTCATAAGTGATGGTTACGGGCTTTTGAGGAACACCTATAGCCACATCGGGCAGGTTCGTGTCGGAGATATCACGGTTTTTGTCAAGGTACACAAAATCCAAATGCCATATATCGGCATTACTGGCGCGTCCCGGAACATCCTTATTCACTACTAAGGTAACGAAATTTACGAAACGAAAACGAAAACCGTCTTGCAGGTAACTATTATCTATTGCCAACGCCGTATAGATAAATTTATTGTCTAAAGTGTCTGAAACATGTTCTAACGATATTCCTGTTCCTACATTTGTTTCCACTATTTTTCCGGCGGCTTCATCTACAGATGCTTGCCATACTAAATTCCATCCTGTGACGGGAGAGTAAAATTCCAAATTCAGGAAATCGGTGTTTCCCGGCATATCGCCGACACCTCCCGGTTCATAAAAGAAACTCAATACAACATCGGCGGTTCCTGCCAAATCAATAGGTAATGAAATCAGCGAGTCGGCAGGAGAAGAAGTCGATGTGAGGTGCGCATACAGTTTTCCCTGATCGTTCAGCGCGTCGAATGTCGCTACTCCTACCGTAGGCATATTAATAGCGTAAGTGTTGTTTACATACACGCCTTTGCTTTGCCACAAGCTCTGTGGCGGATAAGGCGAAGGGTAGGCAAAATCGTCAATGAACGGTAAACTTAGCGAGGGCGGAGCATTCATCGGCCCTTTTAACGAGATAGTTGTTTTCGGTTGTGCTTTGGCATGCGGATTTTCTTCCAAGCCCAGCACTAATTCTTGTGCTGTTGCCGTATTTGCAAGTAGGATGAAAACAATACCATAGAAAAAAACTTTCATAAAATTATTCTTTAGGAAGTTTACTTTCGTCTAATGTGAGATAAATATCCACGCGCGCGCCTAAGTTCCAAAGTTCCGATTGAGGCGCTGCGGCGGGTATTTGCCTATAAACCTTCGCCGACAAGGAATCGGCATATGTTTTTACCGTATTATCAAATTGAACACGGCCCGTATTTAAAGAGTATTCTATCATTAAGTCCCGCGCCTGCTCTAATGTTAATCCTGCTAATTGCGGAATAGCGGTACGGATAGCTTGGTCGTTTACGCCTAATTTTAAATCGATAAAAGATTCAGCAAGGAGTTTTACGTCGGGGCCGATAAGGCTTCCTTTGTAACTTTGTTCCAATACATTATTCGTAGCAATATCCGGAACGTATGTCAGCGTACCGACTTCCAGGGCTTGTGCATTAAGAACCGTTTTGGCTTGTCGTAATGAAAAACCTACGACATTAGGTACCGATACGCTTCGCGGTGTTAAGGAATTAATGGTCAGTAGTACGCGCCGGTTTTTTTTGGCTAACACCGAGGGTTGTGGATTTTGTTTGAATACAGCTCCGCGAGGTAGCTGGTGAACATACACGGAGTCGGTAACATCTAACCGCAGATGTTTTTCTTTAGCTAACTGTGTGGCCTCTTCCATAGTCATGCCCGTAAAATCGGGAACCGGAAATGTTTTTCCATGCCGTGTTATTTGAAGTAACAAAAGATGCGATAGTAATATTAATACGAGTACTGCGCCTATGGCTAAAGCTATTTGACGAACCCAAAGCGATTTCCACCAGGGCCCTTTTTGTTTTTTCTTTATCTGATGTTTCATTTTGCTCCAAAAGGATTGTTGCTCCGAAATAACCGGCGCTTCGGAGTCGTTCTCCAATTCAAAAATCTCCTCGTCTCTCATTCATTGAAATTTCTTGCAAATTTATGTGAAAAACGGCACATTTCCAACTTCTTTGCTATTAATTCTAACATGCTCCCTATTTAAACTTTAAACCTTCCATCGCTTTTTGTATCTTTGCCACGTTAGAAGGAGTAAGAAAATGATTATAAAAACTGCCAAATTTGTTACCAGTAGCCAGCGGAGCGGACAATGCCCCCCGTCGCGTCTGCCGGAATATGCTTTTATCGGCCGGTCGAATGTGGGAAAATCGTCGCTCATCAATATGCTGGTACAGCAGAAGGGGTTAGCTAAAACTTCGGCTACGCCCGGAAAAACATTATTGATAAATCATTTTTTGATTAACGATTCGTGGTACCTGGTCGATTTGCCCGGCTATGGCTATGCCCGCGCCTCGAAAACCGCCAAAGAGCGTTTATCTTCCGTTATTAATGATTATATAACCAAGCGTGAGCAACTCACTATGCTGTTTGTATTGGTGGATATCCGGCATGAGGCGCAAGCTGCCGATTTGGAATTTATTGCCCGTTTGGGAACCGCTGGTGTTCCTTTTGCAATTGTTTTTACCAAAGCCGATAAACTGAGTAGCGCTGCTCGAAAGAAACAACTGGAAAACTACCAGCAAACATTGTTGCAGGATTGGGAAGAATTGCCCCCGATGTTCGTAACGTCTTCGGAAACCCAACAAGGACGAGAGATGTTGTTGGATTATATAGATGAAGTAAATAGAAATTTACGGGCGAATAAAAAATAGTTGCTCAACATATTTTCACTGCTTAAAGGCTTTTAGCTTAGATTTGACAAATTTTAGAAATTTGTCAAATCTTTCAAAAATTTTGTTCCGCTCTCGAAAGCCATTGTTTTTCCGCAAAGCAGGATAGGCTTTTTGTGATGACGCATTATACAAAAATGTCCTCCGGAACGGCCTGAACAGCGCCTACTCGCATGGCTTCGGAAAGAAAAAACCGCACCGCTTTCCGGCCTTCGTCGCCTAAATCAATAGAATAATTATTTACATACAGCGCAATGTGTTTGGCCATGATGCCGGCATCCATTTCTTGAGCATATTGTGCGCAAAAAGCCGCGCTTTCCTGCGGATGTCCAAAAGCAAACTTGATACTTCGCCGCAAAACGCGGGCTATTTTTTGTTGCAACGCTTCCTCCAATGTGCGCGATACCGCGATACATCCCAACGGAATGGCTTGCCCGGTGCGTTCTTCCCAGTGTTTCCCCAAGTCGCAAAGGAGTTGTAACCCTTTAGCGGCATACGTGAAACGCCCTTCGTGAATCAATACGCCGGCATCCGCTTTTCCTTGCAATACGGCCGTTTCAATGTCGGAAAAAAGAGTTTCCTGCCAATCGCTTAACTGCGGATAAGCAATTTTTAATAACAACGCAGCCGTGGTATATTTTCCGGGAATGGCAACTGTCGTTTCATTCTTTAAATTAATTTCTTTTTTACTTACCAGTAATGGCCCATTTCCGCGGCCAAGAGCGCTTCCGGTAGGTAAGATTTTGTATCGGTCAGCGATGTGTCCGAAAGCGTGGTAGCTGAGTTTGCTAATGCCTACATTGCTTGCTATGGCTTGATGATTCAGCGCTTCCACATCGGCAATTTGCACCTCAAATTCCAAGCCCTCCGTGTCGATTTTGTGATGCACCATAGCCTCGAACATAAACGTATCGTTGGGGCACGGCGAAAAGCACAGCGTTAGTTTTTTCATTTCATCAACATTTGTTTCAGTACAGCTTTTAGATTTGTCAATGCCAATGCGATATTCCACTGATTTTTATCGCGCGGTGCAACCTTGTTCGATACCGCGCGTAACGCCATAAACGGAATTTTTTCATACAAACAAACATAAAAAAACGCGGCGCCTTCCATGGTTTCCATATCGGGTGAAAAACGTTCCTGCAATTCGGCGATACGCGACGCTTGCCCGCTGACGGTTTGAACCGTTATGCCGGTGGCTTGTGGCAACGGTTCGGCCATTGTCTGTAATAACGGATTGCTTTTTATGAACGGGCAAACCAATGCCCCGTTCGTGTAAGGGAATGTGTCGGCATGCAACAATTGCTCGTCAAACAAGCCGGAAAATCCCGCCTGCGTTTGAATGCCGAAATCGCCGAAATATTCTTTTGCTATTAACGCAACACTCCCTACCGGTAAATGTTCGCTGAAACTTCCGGCAATGCCGGTGTTGATAACCAAGTCGTACGCCGCGCCTTGCAATTGTTTGGCTGTGTGATAGGCCGTAGCGGTGGCGCCAATCCCCGTAACAGCGCATGTTACATGATGCGGGCTATTAACGCTTGCCTGTTTGGCAATAAGCAACTCGTTTTCAGTGGCGGCGGTGATGAGAATATTCATGGTTTTTCCTTTATATCACTAAACTTTTGTATGTTTGCACAAAAATACGCTTTTTTTATGGGCTACGAAAAAATAGAGAATTTTAAACCGGAACAGGTAGAGCAAATAGCTCATCACTATAAGGAAATTATGCGTTTGCTGGGCGAGGATGTCGAGCGCGAAGGCTTGCTGAAATCGCCGGAACGAGTGGCGAAAGCCATGTTGTTTCTAACGCAGGGGTACCATCAAGACCCTTCGGCCATCTTAAATTCTGCTAAATTCAAAGAAGAATACCGCCAAATGGTGTTGGTGAAAGATATTGAATTATACTCCATGTGCGAGCATCATTTACTGCCGTTTTACGGAAAGGCGCATGTGGCTTACATTCCCAATGGTTATATTACCGGATTGAGCAAAGTGGCGCGTGTGGTCGATGCTTTTGCCCGCCGCCTGCAGGTACAGGAACGCTTGACTGTGCAAATTCGCGATTGCATTCAACAAACGTTGAATCCGATGGGAGTGGCCGTGGTGATTGAAGCGTCGCATACGTGTATGCAAATGCGCGGGGTACAAAAGCAAAATTCCATAGCCGTTACTTCGGCATTTACCGGCGCGTTTATGAAAGACAGCCGTACTCGCGAAGAATTCATGCATCTGGTCGGCGTGAAAACACATTAATCGAAAATTATTATTGTATGTATAAAATTATTGAGAAAAAATTATTAGCAAAAGATATTTACTGGATGAATATCGAAGTGCCTCGCGTGGCAAAATCGGCGCAACCCGGACAATTTGTGATTGTACGTTCGCACGAAAAAGGCGAACGCATTCCGTTGACGATTTGCGATTATGATGCGCAACGCGGCACCGTGGCTTTAGTTATACAGGTGGTGGGCGCTTCGAGCCGTAAAATTTGTCAGTTGAGCGAAGGCGAAGATATGCCCGATTTCGTAGGACCGCTGGGACATCCGTCGGAGTTTATTCATATTCCTGTCGAAGAATTGAAGAAAAAACGTATCCTGTTTGTGGCCGGAGGATTGGGCACCGCGCCGGTGTATCCGCAAGTGAAATGGTTGCACGAAAGGGGAGTGGCGGCCGACGTGATTGTAGGCGCAAAAACCGAATCGCTGCTTATTTTACAGGATGAAATGAAAAAAGTGGCGGGAAATTTATACATTGCTACCGACGACGGCAGCGCCGGGTTCAAAGGCTTGGTGACCGACCTTATGAAAAAATTAGTTGCGGACGGAAAACAATACGACGAAGTGATTGCCATCGGGCCGATGATTATGATGAAATTCGTGACGCTTACTGCGCAATCGCTCAACATTCCGGTGATTGTGAGTTTGAACACGCTGATGGTTGACGGTACGGGAATGTGTGGCGCCTGCCGCGTGAGCGTGGGCGGCAAAACAAAATTTGCCTGTGTCGATGGCCCCGAATTTGATGGGGCATTGGTGAATTTTGAGGAGGCCATGCGCCGTCAGGCCATGTATAAATCCAAAGAAATAGAAGCCGATCATCAATGTCGCTTGGATGCACAGGCCGCGGCCATGAAAAAATAATTCCAATGTTATTGCGAGCGAAGCGAAGCAATCAGTTGCTATACGGATTGCTTCGCTTCGCTCGCAATGACGAGGCTTTAAAGAAGAGAAACATGACATATAAAAGAACAAAAATAGTAGCTACCATTTCCGACAAAAACTGTGAGGTGAATTTTTTACGTGAATTATGGAAAGCGGGAATGAATGTAGTACGCCTTAACACGGCGCATCAATCGCTGGACGGCGCCAAGAAGGTTATTGACAACGTCCGGGCGGTATCCGATAAAATTGCTTTATTAGTCGATACAAAAGGGCCGGAAATGCGCACCACGCCAATGACTGAGGGCGACGGTTTCCCGGTGTTGACCGGCGATACCGTCAAAGTTTCGGGCAATCCGTCGAAATTTTCTTCCAAGGAAATGCTTTATGTGAACTACGCCGGTTTTGTGGAAGACACACACGTTGGGGCTACCATACTTATTGATGATGGCGACATTGCTTTGCGAGTGAAGGAAAAGGAACAAGATTATTTACTCTGCGAAGTGAGAGACCAAGGCGTTATCAAAGGGCGTAAAAGTGTGAATGTGCCGAATGCGCCGATCAAATTGCCTTCGTTGAGCGAAAAAGATATTGAGTTTATTCACTGGGCGGTGGATAACGAATTGGATTTTATTGCACACTCGTTTGTTCGCAACAAAGAAGATGTAATGGCGGTTCAAAAAATACTGGATGAACGCGGTAGCCATTTGAAAATAATTGCCAAAATAGAAAACCAGCAAGGCGTTGATAATATTGATGAGATCCTGAATCATGCGTATGGCATTATGGTGGCGCGCGGCGATTTGGGGGTAGAAATTCAGGCCGAAAAAATTCCGGTAATCCAGCGTTCTCTTATTGCTAAAGCGCAGGCGCGTAAAAAGCCCGTAATTATTGCTACGCAAATGCTGCATTCCATGATTGAGCATGCACGTCCTACACGTGCCGAGGTGAGCGATGTGGCCAACGCTATTTATCAGCGCACCGATGCTATTATGCTGAGCGGCGAAACGGCTTACGGCACTCATGCATTGGAGTCCGTGCAGGTCATGGGAAAAATTGCCCATGAAATAGAACAGCATCTTTCGCCGGTTTTGGATTTACATTTGCAGCACGTGACGGATGCCGTGGCTTATACCTTGGCGCGTTCATTGGTCGAAGCCACTACGAGTTTGCCTATCAAAGCATTGATTTTCGATACCATTTCCGGACGTACGGGGCGTTATTTGGCGGCCTATCGCCCCAGTGTGCCGGTGTTTGCCAAGTGTTACCGCAATCATGTGATGCGCGAATTAGCCTTGTCGTACGGCATTATTCCGTTCGATATGGAAATGCGTGATAACAAACACGACTTTGTGAAAGAAGCCGTAAAAACGTTGATTAAAGACGGATTTTTTACGCCGGACGATATGATTGGCGTGATTGCCGGAAGCTTCGGAGCCCGCCGTGGCGCTTCGTTTATCGAAATCAGCGAAGCCGAAAATTTATTGACCACCCCCAAAGCAACATTGGGCGATGTATAGGGCGGAGGTGCCGGATATTGGACGTTTGTCATGCTGAGCGAAGCGAAGAATCTTCTTTTGTTAATCTTTCGACTTCCGCAGATTTTTCGTTCCGCTCAGCATGACAAGAGGTTACTATGTCGATATCCTGAAAAAATGGATTAGAAAATTCTATTTATTTCCTGAGATATCCCCACCTGATGAATTCTTCGTATTCCTTTATTGGTCGCAATACTCCGTCGGATAATAAGTAGCAACGATGTGCTATCTCGAGCACATGCCGGTATTGGTGGTCACATACTATAATGCCCTT
>JAVBOD010000117.1:0-3850 GCA_031551045.1 Bacteroidales bacterium | reverse complement strand
CAATTCGCCGGCGGCTTCCATGCCTGCCACCCCCGCTCCAATTACAATGATATTTTCTTTCGACATCGGTTAATACACTTTTAAAACGGCCGGTTTCCCCGGCATGCCTAAATTTTCATGCTGAGCTCCTACATATTTTTTAGCAGGGTCGTAGGGAATTCCCAATTTATCCAACAACGGTTCGCACGATACCTGATGCACCTGCAAACCCAAGTCCCACGGGTCGTAGCCCAACATCAAGCCGGCTAACTCTTCGTAGGTGAGCACCGGAATGCCATAGCCGTTTTCGCCGTATGTTTTGCCTTCCACTTCGGCTACCACATATTGCCAGCGGTCTAAAAACATCGGACAGCCGGGGCAGTTGCACAACATGAAGTCGGGTTTGTAGGGCGCCATGGATTCGAACTTTTTGCGCGAACAAGCCGCCGAATAACCACGGTTGGCCTGCACTAAATACTGCCGGAAACCGAATCCGCAACAACTGCGGCGCTCGGGATAATCAACTACCTCGCCGCCCCACGACTCAATCATTCCGGCCAGCACGTAAGGATATTCCGCCCCGCCGACACCCGCCGAAGGAAACATTTTGGCATAGTGACAACCAATGTGCTCCACGCCCCGCAAGGGTTCGCCGGTTTGTGTATTCACTAATTTATATTTTGCACGCTGCGCTATTTCGTTCCGGAATTTAAAAATGATATCGCTGGCATGCGCCAAATTGTTCGGTATTTTAAATTCGCGCTTCGTCGCTTTCCAAAGGTTCTCGCGGGCTTTGGCTTCTTCCTCCGGAAAATGTTTCCATGTTTCCATGACCTCCGTATAAATTCCGAATGACGTGATGCACGAAGCCGCCAGGTTTTCGTAACCGGCCTCGGCCATTAGTGCGAATTGCCGCGCCACGATGGTTTGTGTGGTTTGAAACGGCACCAGATCGGTATGATAGGCAATGCCCGAACAACTGGTGTGGTGCGGCGTTTCGTACACATCTTTGCCCAACTTATTGCGCATGATATCAAAAAAGATGGTTTCGGACGCCGGAAAAAAATTCTGGCGAATGCAACTCCGCACATAAAAGAAACGGTCGTCCGCAATTTCTTTCTGATAATCTTTCCAAATTTGTTTCTTCCCTTCAGCTCTCATGATTGCGTGTGTGTATTGTTGTTAGCGGAATAAACATATTCGCAATATTCATTATTCAATCCGTCGCCGGAAAGTTCTTTATTCATTTCCTTTGCTTTTTCCTGCGAGGCCTTTTCAATAGCCTCAAAGCGTTCCGTAGCGCCGGTTACTTCAAATATCCGGTGCAGTTCCTCCATGGATTCTTCCGGGATTTTCCGTAAAATTCCGGGCCCGTCCTGCGCCAAGTTTGCGCCCAGGCGTTGAAACACAGGATGCACGTTATCCAATACCCATGCAAAAGCGGGGCCTTGCTCGGGATGAAATTTTGTTTCCAACTCGAGCGGATATACGCAATAACCATAGTTCCACAGCCATTTTCCAACAGTGCGTTTGATAGTAATTTGCTGACGGCCTTTTTCCGATTCGGTAAAATAGCCCAAGTCCTGCGAGAGGGAACGCAGGGCGATGATAATCAATCCCGCCGTGTTTCCGCGCGGACAACGAGTTTTGCACGACATACACTCGCCGCAATACCAGATTTGTTCGCTTTTCAGCAATTCTTCCAACGCCGCTTCGTCGCGATTTTGCAAGGTATCCACAATATGGCGCGGGTCGTACTTATAGAATGAAGCTGCGGGGCATATAGCTGTACACGTCCCGCAGTTGATGCAGGCATTCATTCCTTCCTGATAACGAATGTCTTTTTCTAATAAATCAAACAATTTTCCCATTTTCCTACGCTTCAAAGACATTAAAAATAAAAGGCTAATTTAAGCATCTTTATCTAAAATACCAATTTTAGTTAGGAGAAAGAAAAAAGGGACATACAGCTATTGCATTAATAGAAAGCGGAATACAAATTTATATGACGTGACTAATTCAGCAACAAGTAAAAAATCGGAATACAAATTCCCGCCAGCAAATACCATTTTCCACGACCGAAGACGCCGTGTTTTTTGGAAGTGATAAATAAGCCGGAAAGCGCGAAGAAAATGAGCGAGCCGGCAAAGAAATCGGCCATGAACGACCAGCCTTTAACTTTGTTGTAGTGCAGTTTGTTTATCCAATAAACGAATTGGCGTTTGGTATGGTGTTCGTAAGTAAGTTGCCCCGTTACGGTATTATAAATCCCTGTTCCGCCCTCCAACATCAGCCGGAAATGAGTCTCGTCTTCGTTCAGTATTTTTTTCAATGGAGGCAATTCTTTACGGGTTTCCCACACTACGGCCAATTCTTCGCGGGAGAGTTCTTTTGCAAATGTAATAGAGGCTTCGGTGGTTTTATACGCGGGGTCTTTTCCCTTCATGTGGTTGAGCAGGATTCCCGAAATACCGTAAATCAGGCACACGCCTACCATCAGAAAACCAAGGTCGCGATGAAGAATGCGCAGCCATTTGTTTATTTTTTGTTTGTTGAATTTCATATTCCGTATGCTAAAAATCCTGACAGGCTTACACTCATTTTGTCATTCTGAGCGAAGCGAAGAATCTCATAATCGGAATAGATTGCTTCGTCGTTCCTCCTCGCAATGACGAGCAAATTCTTCGCTTCGCTCAGGATGACAAAAACGGCCATGACGAAAACGATACAGATTTGACAATTTTTTGAAATTTGTCAAATCACTCCATGTCCTGTCATTTTTTTTGAATTACTTCACTTCGCTATATTCTTCGCCGTCAATGTAGTAAATGGCGTAGTAATCTTTTCCGCGCTCTTTCATCCACTCGCGCATTTTTTGCACGTTGGCCGTTTCCGCGTCGCACGATTCTTCGGAGCCGTCGCCTTTCACCCGTTTTTCGGCAATGGCTTTTTCCATTTCGTCAATTTCCGCCGTACTCAGGCGTTTTTCGCGCAAGGCGCCGGTCACTTCTATTTTGGAGCCTACCAGTTCGCGATTGAATCCGCCGATTTTTCCTTTGGCTTCCACACGGATGTTTACTTTATTTTCCTCGTCGGCAATAAAGCAGCGGCGGCCGGAGTGCTTGCAGGTGTGCGTCACATAGCCCGTTACTTTCACCGTTTTGCCGACTTGCGTTTCGGCATTTGCCATCAAATTATCTAAGGAAAATACCGCAACGGCGCTGTTTTCCGTTTGCGTTGCCTCAGCCGCGTTTTGATTTTTGGGCTGGTTGTTTTTACAGGCTGCCAATGCTAACACAGCCGTGAGAATTAAGAGATACTTTTTCATAATGATATTTTTACTTAAAAATTAAACTTGCAATGAAAGCCGGAATGCCCAGCAGCGCAATAAGCACCGAGGCCGTAATACGTTGCGTGGCTGTTCTCTTGCGTCCGAACGTAAATAAATAAACGATTGCCAATGCAAAACTAATAAAAAATGCTTTACCGGCATTACATTTTACAACGGGCACGATATAATCGGTATGGGGATTTGCCAAACTGATATAAACAGGGAATAACCATGCCGAGGTTTTTTCCCATTTGTCGGAAACTGCGGCTACCGCGTACGGCGTGTCGTGCTGTTTGAGCGTACCGGCTTCCAATACATTATACGTGCAACTTTCGGGCGTTGTCACATTTACCATCCAATAAAACAAATTGGCCATCAACATGACCGAGTGTTTGTCGATATCGATGTTCGGCAGGTCGAACTTTGTCAACCCGTAGCCTTCATTCAGGGTATAAATAGCGCCATCGCGGCTCACGATGAATCCGTAAATACTCCGGTCGGCGACTTCTTTTATGCCGAAATAGGCAATGTCTATGCTTT
>JAVBOD010000016.1:0-8880 GCA_031551045.1 Bacteroidales bacterium | reverse complement strand
AACTTGTCCAACTTTCATAAAAATCGTATCTTTGGTATTTATTTACAGTGATTTTTCGATGAAAATTTATCTTGACTTATTGACTCATATTTTGCAAAACGGCACGCAAAAAACCGACCGCACGGGCACCGGCACCAAGAGTGTTTTCGGCTATCAGATGCGGTTCGATTTGCAAGCCGGATTTCCTTTGCTCACTACTAAAAAAGTGCATCTTAAGTCCATTATTTATGAATTGTTGTGGTTTTTGAAAGGCGATACCAATGTAAAATTCTTAAATGAAAACAAGGTGACCATTTGGGACGAATGGGCCGATGCCAACGGAAATTTAGGCCATGTGTATGGCTACCAATGGCGTTCGTGGCCGGCGCCGGACGGGCGGCATATCGACCAAATCACGGAAGTAGTGAACGCGCTTCAACACAATCCCGACTCGCGCCGCCATATAGTGAGCGCCTGGAATGTGGGCGATTTACAACACATGGCGTTGCCGCCTTGCCATGCGTTGTTTCAGTTCTATGTGGCCGGCGGAAGGCTCTCCTGCCAACTGTATCAACGTAGCGCCGATGTGTTTTTGGGCGTTCCGTTCAACATTGCTTCGTATGCTTTATTGACCATGATGATGGCGCAAGTATGCGGCCTGCAGCCCGGCGATTTTGTACACACCTTGGGCGATGCGCATATTTACTTGAATCACCTGGAACAAGTGAATATACAATTAGCTCGAGAACCTCGCGCGTTGCCAACTATGAAAATCAATCCGGCTATACGGTCTATTTTTGATTTTCAATATGATGATTTTTCACTGGAAAAGTATGATCCGCATCCAGGCATCAAAGCGGATATTTCGGTGTAGAACAAGCACCCCGAATCCCAAAGACTTGTCGCGGTATGCCGGAGAAGGGGAGGCATAAAAGACATCTTGTAAAGTTAAATAAAACGATTGATAAAATGACTGATAAAATCCATAATACAACTTCCAAAGCTCCCCGCTGGGAGGATGGGGAAGCCGGCGCTCTTCTTCTCGCCATCGATGTACAGAATGATTTTTGTCATCCGAAAGGCACCTTGTATGTTCCCGGCGCTACGGAAGACGTAAGCCGTTTGGCACAATTCCTGAAACGCAACCGTGCTGCCATTCGCACATTGGTGTTGACGCAAGACTCTCACGAAGTAATGGACATTGCGCATCCGGTATTTTGGGTCGATGCACACGGACAACACCCGGCGCCCTATACCGGCATTAGTTATCAGGAGGTAAAAGAGAAAAAGTGGATGCCGCGTTTCGAATATGAAAAAGTTCTTCTTTACCTGAAAAAGCTGGAAGAACAGAAAGAATTTCCGCACACCATATGGCCTCAACATTGCATCAACGGCTCGTGGGGAGCCGCCATTTCCGACGAGTTCATGCACGAAGTAATGGCGTGGTCGGCACAAGGGCATTACCCGGAAATAGTGAGCAAAGGGATGCATCCGTTAGCCGAACATTTCGGCGCTTTACGCGCTAACGTAGCCGATCCCGATGTGATTGCAACGTTGGAAAATAAACCGCTACTGCACTTATTGCACAATGCCGGCGCCATTTTTATTGCCGGAGAAGCTCGAAGCCATTGTGTAGCGAATACGGTTAAACAGCTATTCGATTATCCGGACATTCTCAAAAAAATAGTGTTGCTGGACGATTGCATGTCGGACGTTCCGGGTTTCGAAACCATTGCCGGACCGATTTACGACAAGGCTTTGGAACTGGGCGCCCGCATTACTAATTCGGATAATGTAACGATATAATCCAATTACAGCCCGTTTATCCACAACAACACAAAGTTCACAAATATAAAATAACCAACGTATGATTATCCAGCATATCACGGACAACGATTTATATAAATTCACCACCATGTGTGCCGTGCAAAAGCTTTATCCGAAGGCCGTGGTAAAATATCAGTTTTTCAACCGTAACGACACTATTTTCCCCGACGGTTTTGCCGATGCGCTCCGCCGCGAAGTCGATGCCATGGGCCGTTTAAGTTTATCGGCCGAAGAGCGGAAATACATTGAAAAACGATGCTATTTTTTCGACCCCGTGTTTATCGATTTGCTGAAAGGCTTTCGCTACGACCCGTCGGAAGTGCATATTTCGCAGGAAAACGGGCGTCTCTCGCTTTCTATCGAAGGCTATTGGTATCGTACGGTGCTATGGGAAGTGCCGCTATTGGCGCTTATTTCGGAATTATATTTCAAACTGGCCGGAGCACAAGCAAAAGAAGTGGAAGAACGTGCCATAGCAAAGGCAATTGCATTCAAAGAAATTGGCGCGAAATATTCGGAATTCGGTACGCGCCGCCGTTTTTCGCATGATGTACACGACCGCGTAGTGAAAGTTTTTAAAGATTATTCGGGCGATTGTTTTACCGGCAGCAGCAATGTATATATGGCGATGAAACACAATATCGTGCCTATCGGTACGCATCCGCACGAGTGGTTTATGTTTCACGGCGCTACGTTCGGCTACCGTATGGCCAACGAAAAAGCGCTCGACGCCTGGGTCGATGCGTATCAGGGAAGCCTCGGGACGGCGCTCACCGACACCTACACAAGCGATGTTTTTTTCCGTTCGTTTAGTTTAAAAAATGCAAAATTGTTCGACGGCATTCGTTGGGATAGCGGCGACCCTTTTGAGTTTACCGATAAGGCCATAAATTTCTATCGCGAAAAACGTATCGACCCCAGCTCGAAAACGATTGTGTACAGCGATGCGCTGAATCTGGAGCGGGTAAGGCAAATCCAACAACACGCCGGCGGACGTATCCGCGACGTGTATGGAATAGGAACCTATCTTACCAATGATGTTGGCGTACAGCCGCTCAACATTGTGATTAAACTTACGCATGTAAAAAACTCGCCCGATGCGCCGCCTGTCCGTGTTATCAAACTTTCCGACTCCGTAACGAAATACACCGGAGACGAAGGTGAAATTGCGCTCTGCAAGCAATTGTTGCAGATTTAGTTTTGCGCTTAAAGCACTCTTTACGATTATAAATAACTCTTCACGTCGGTCACAATCTGTCCGTCGAACAGATTCACAATGCGGCTGGCATACGAAGCATCGTGCTGCGAGTGCGTTACCATTACGATGGTAGTGCCTTCTTTATTCAATTCCGATAAGAGATTCATGACTTCGGCGCCGTTTTTCGAGTCGAGGTTACCGGTCGGTTCGTCGGCCAGAATCAGCTTGGGGCTTGCTACCACGGCACGCGCAATGGCTACGCGTTGTTGCTGCCCGCCGGAAAGTTGATTCGGGAAATGCCCTGCACGATGACTGATGGCCATGCGATCCAACACTTTATCGACCATTTGCTTGCGCTCCGATGCTTTGATTTTCATGTACACCAGCGGTAACTCGACGTTCTCGCGCACGTTCAATTCTTCTATCAAATTAAAACTTTGAAACACAAAACCGATTTTCCCCTTGCGCAATTGCGTGCGCTGGCGCTCTTTCAACTGCCCTACCGCATCGCCGGCCAGATAATAGGCTCCCGAAGTAGGATTATCCAGCAGGCCGAGGATGTTCAGCAGCGTGGATTTTCCGCAACCTGAAGGACCCATGATGGCTGCAAATTCGCCTTCTTTCACATGCAATGAAACACTGTTCAGTGCTACGGTTTCGATATCTTCCGTCCGAAAGATTTTTACTAAGTTTTCTACTTTCAACATAATTGTAAAGTTTAGGCTCCCTAAATCCCCCAAAGGGGACTTAACGAGCGTGAGTGAATAATTTTTATATATTTTTAAATTCTTTTCTCATTTGTTTTTCTATACTTAGGAGGGATGGGGCCGTCTTTAAGAGGTTGTTTAAAATTTATTTATAAATGTATTTTCGCCACGAAGTGGCAACTTACCATAGCACAGGGAAAAGCGTAGCGACGCCTTGTGTAGATAAGGAATAAGATACATCGCGCGGCGCAATCATTTCTTTTGAAAAACTGCCGAAATCCCGCGCGAAAAGGTACGTTGGCATTTTGTTCGTAGGGCGCCGCTATCGCTTGCCCTACGCTATGATATATCAGGCTTACAGCCTGAGAACTTATTCGCATATAAATCATTCTTATAAAATTTAAACAACGTCTAAAGTCCCTCCTTTGGAGGGGTTGGGGAGGCTTGTTTACTCCGCTTTTATACTCTTCGCCGGATTGGCCGTAGCTGCACGGTAGCAATTAAAAGCAACCACCGCGAGGATAATCACTAACATAATAATACCGCATGCGACAAAAAGGAGCGGCGAGAGCGTCATTTTCTTACTGAACTGTTCCAGCCATCGCGCTCCTACAAAAGCGGCAATGCCTCCGGCCAATAGCGCCGCGGGCAAGGCGATGCGTGCAATGTCTTTCAGGAACAGAAAGAGAACATCGCCAATAGTAGCCCCGTTTACTTTGCGAACAGCGATTTCTTTCCGGCGGCGGTTCATTTCATCATTCGTATAACCTATCAGCCCAATAAGGGAAATAATCAATGCAATAAGGCTTCCTATCAACACGGCATCGCGGAATTTACGGGAATCACTGTACAGCGCTCGCAGCTCCGCCGAATAGGGATAGAGCACCACATCTTTCTCCGGAAGGAGGCCTTCCAAGCGTTCGGAGACTTTTTTATCGGCCTCTGCCGTTTGCCGGTGATATTTCACCAACAATATCCCGGACGGATTATTCCGGTAAAACATGACCGAGGGGCGCTCGTCTTCCCGTCCGATGGCTCCTAATCGCACATCTTCATAGACGCCGCAAATAGTGAATGGCTGTGTGAATGATTGACTGTGTTCGGTAACAAATATATTTTTCCCGATGGGCCCGTCGCTCCAGTCGGCAAACAATTTCATTTTTTCCAAGAAGCGCCGGCTAACCATCACTTCGTTCGAAGATTCTACGTCTTCCAGAAAGCCACGCCCTTCCACTATTGGTATCTCCATTACATCTAAATAACCATTGCCCACACTATACAAATCGGCGATGTTGAACAACTCCCGATCATCGCCCGGCAAGCTGATATTATTGCCGGAAGGATGTCCCAAAAATAATTCGGAGCAAGTCGAAACAGCGGCTACTTCCGGCATCCGGCTAATCTCGTCCACTACTTTTTTACGCGATTCGGCCTTTACTCCCGAAAGGCTGCAATAGGAAAGGTTTTCATAAGCGTAGCCCGGCGAATCATTCACCATGTGGTTGTACTGGCGTGCAATAATCATTACCAGCGTAAATAAAAATCCGGCAGCCATGAATTGTATAAACAATAACCAGAGCTTCCACGAACGCCGTGTTTCATTATAGTTACGAAAGGCGGAAGAAATGGGAATGCGCGAAAAAAGATAACCCGGCACGCATCCCGAGATAATAAAAACAAGCAGGCAAACGCCCGTCATAATAAGGCATGCTTTCAACGAAAACAGCGCCTCCGGCGAAGTGTCCAGCAAATCGGTCACCGCCCCGCGGAAGGCGTATATCAACAGGGCCGACAACAGTAATGATAATAACAAATGCACAAACGTTTCCGAAAACATTTTCCCGTATATATTCTTTTCCGAAGCGCCGTAGCATTTATAGACGGCCATTTCTTTCGAGCGCCGTACCAGCGACGAAATGACAACCAATATGTAATTCATCACCGCGGTAAACAGAATGGCAAACGCCAGCAGCGATATCAGGCGTGTCATCCGTTTGGCTTCGGGTGTGCCGCTATGGATTTCCCGGAGGGGCAACAAAGAGTATGTCAGCTCGACACCCTCCTCTTTCAGCCGCTCCATGGGTTGATTTTTTTCCTGCATCCGGCGAATGGCAGGAGCAAGGCTTTCGGGGCTAACGCCGCGCGCTAATTTGACATATCCCAAATAACGGTCGTTGCCGAGCCAACCCTGCGAACCATCCCACATAAATTGTGAGATAGAGGGAAGGGAAACAATCACATCGTAATCATTCATGTGTGAATTTTCGGGAATATCCTCGAATACGCCGCCAATTGTCATGACACGACCGGGACGTTCATCCAATTCGATTGTTTTCCCGACTACCGTATGAACGCCTCCCATTTTCTCGGCTATTGATGCGGAAACCAAAACGTGCATCGGGCGCGACAATACTTCTTTCGCGTTTCCTATCAACATCGGGCGCGGGAACAGGTCGAACAGGCAGCTATCGGCTAAAATAAATCCTTCGCTGCTGTATTTTTTCCGGTCTTCCGTATAAAACGTTCCTTCGGCAAAATACGTATAGCGCGTGGCCTGCTCCACTTCCGGAATTTCCGCTTTCATGCCGGGCGCAACGGCTCCGCTGACCTGCGAATACGTTTCCATTTCCTGTTTCTGCTGCGAAAAGTTGCATTGAATAATATAAATCCGCTCCGCATCGGGATAAAAATCGTCGTACGACTGCTCGAAATACACTTTGCCGACTAGTATTAAACCCATTGCCAGCCCAACGCCCAGCGATAGAATTTTAATTAAATTATTTTGCCCTTTCTTAAAGAAAAAGCGAAGCTGTTGGTGTAAAGTCATAATAAGGCCCTCCAATCCCCAAAACTTGTCCCGAGATATCGGAAAGGGGATTCATTGAATGTGTTATTTTTTGAATTATTCATATTTACCGGTGTGGTTTACCACTTCTTTTCTATTACAGGATAGTTTCGAGTCAGCAGTTTCATCAAACTCACCACGCTATAATCGAAATAGTCGGCTTCGCCCAACCGCACCATGATAAGTTTCTTTTCAGGATCAATGTATAAGGTCTGCCCGAGAATACCGAACGCCTCGTACTGTGGCGCATATACCGTGACGTCCCAGTGATAAGCCTGTTGCCCGGCATCTCTTTCCTTCCATAATTTATAATAGTTGAAGGCTGATTTTTCGGCAAACTGCAAGGCGCTGAGGGAATCTTTGAAGCGATAATTGCCGGTGCTATCACGGCTATACCACGCTGATTTGTCACTATACCAATGATATTGATAACCCTTGTATTTATAGCCGATGTGGTTTTCTTCAATACAAGGCGTAGAGCTTTCCGCAACCCACTTTTCGGACACGATTCGCTTGCCGTTCCACATTCCATCATTTAAATACAGCCGCCCTATTTTGGCCAAATCGATGGCGGTAGCATTCAGCCCTTGGTATGATTTTGCCGAGCGGTGTTTCTTGTCGTCTAAACTGATCGAAGCATCGTATTCCATTTCCAACGGTTTCCACACTTTTTCCTGCAGGTATTCTGCGTATCTTTTGGTTGTCGCTCTTTCCAAAACAATTCCGAGTAAGGCCGTAGTGGCGCTGTTGTAATCATTTTCCTCTCCGGGTTCTTGTACAAATTTCATATTTTTAAGATACCCGAATTGATTTCTACCGTAGAATAATCGCGCCATGCCGCTGAACGGATTGCTGTACGATTCATTAAATTTAAAGCCGGCCTGCATATTAAGCAAATGTTCAATAGTGAGTTTTTGAAAAAGCGGGTCTTCTTTTTTCAGTTCGGGAATATAATCGGTCACCGGATCGTGCACGCTCTTGATAAAACCCTCGTCAACCGCAATGCCTACCAGTAAAGAGGTTACGGATTTGGTTACGGAGAAGAACGTGGAAATTTTTGAGCGATCATAGCCACGGTAATATTTTTCAAAAACAATCGTATCGTTTTTGATGATTAAAAATGCGGTAGTGGCAGACTTCGCCAAATATTCATCTACAGAGAACCGTAATGTATCGCCTTTGACAACTTTCCGAATCTTTGCTTTCGACATGGAAGAATCAATGGCAACAGGAAAATAAAATTTATCTTCGCCGCTGTTTATTTTTTCCTGCGGAAATGCTTTATACTCGTCAATATCCGGCGTCCAATAGCAAATACTTCGATACACGGTGCATGAAGTGCCTACACTTGCCAGTACAATAAAAAATACAAGCCGTTTTATCATCATTAGAAGCCGGCCCTCAAGGGGGGAGTTTTGAGGACGTGTTTTAGTATTCATTGTGTTTGTCATGGTTAATCAGGTGTTTTTTGCTATCTTTGTGTAAATAATGTAAATTTAAGTCCATGGAAACATTAATTATACGCGCAAAATCGAAAAGTAATGCAAAACTTTTGGCTACTTTAGCGCGAAAGTTGGGCGAACAAACTTTTGATAATATTGAAGCTCTGGAAGAAGCTGCCGATGCATTGTTATTGAATAAAATGAAAAAAAATCGGAAAGAACCTATTCTTTCGCCGAAGGAACAAGCTGATTTTCTAGCTGAACTTGAGCATTTGGCATTATTATGAAATATAAAATCTCGGCAGGATTTCAAAAAGATTTTGGTAAGTTGAAAAATAAAGATTTGGCAACTTCTATTCGTGAAGTTATTGCAGACGTCGCTTCGGCCAAGACAATTACCGCTATTTCTGGTATTAAGAAGATGAAAGGGCATTCTGCCGCATACCGTGTGCGTAAAGGCGATTACCGGATAGGCTTTTTCGTGGAAAACGAAACTGTTATTTTTGCTGCTTTTGCTCATCGTAAAGATATCTATAAACAATTTCCATAAAACTCTCGACTTCCCGTCTTGATGGGACAGTGCCCCAAAGGGAGAGTTTTGAAAATCATTTTCAAGTTTCATATTTTTCATTTTGAGTTATTTAATCTTCGGCCTCTAAGCCCCTCCTTTGGAGGGTTTGGGGAGGCCGCTCTATTCCGTTTTTATACTCTTCGCCGGATTGGCCGTGGCCGCTTTTACGGCTTTCCATCCAACAGTAAGCATGGTCAGGGCTAAGGTGATTACTGCCGCCAGTGCAAACATCCACCAACTTATATGAATCCGGTAGGCATAATCTTGCAGCATTTTATTCAGGAAATAATAGGCCAGCGGAAACGCCACTA
>JAVBOD010000037.1:0-4864 GCA_031551045.1 Bacteroidales bacterium | reverse complement strand
AAGAGCCGAGGAACATCCTCGGCTCAACAAACTATTCATTCCTCTAAACCGCACGCACAACCGGGCTTTGGCGGCAATTAGAGATATAAATACAGTGTTACCCTTCCAACCCGCACGTGCAGCCGGCACAGGCTCCGCAATCATGCTCCTGCACTGCTTTACGTTGTTTTTTCCAACGGCTTATTTCTTCCTGCTTGGTACAGGTAATGCCCATGCGGCGCATGTTTTTATTGCTGCCCACTTCGGTTTCGGGAAATTTTCCATTCTTCTTTACTAAAATATTCAACGCCAAGCCGGCAAAGCAAAGCGCCAAAAGGATAGCAGAAATTATAATAACAACAATGAGTGTGTTCATTTATTTTTCAAATATTCATCGATGGCTTTGGCGGCCGTACGTCCGGCGCCCATCGCCAAAATTACCGTAGCAGCTCCGGTTACCGCATCGCCACCGGCAAATACACCGGGACGCGTAGTAGCGCCATGTTCATCGGCTACCAGACACTGCCATTTATTTACGTCCAAACCCGATGTAGTGGTCGAAATCAGCGGATTGGGCGACGTACCCAGCGCCATAATCACTACATCGGTCTCTATATCAAATTCGGAACCCGGAATTACTTTCGGACTACGGCGTCCGCTTTCGTCGGGTTCGCCCAGTTCCATTTGTACGCAACGCAAGCCGCGCACCCAGCCTTTCTCATCGCCCAGCACTTCCACCGGATTAGTGAGCATGCGGAACACCAAGCCTTCCTCTTTGGCGTGATGCACTTCTTCCACACGTGCCGGCAATTCTTTCTCGGTACGGCGGTACACAATCGTAACATTTGCTCCTAAACGAATGGCCGTGCGGGCAGCGTCCATCGCCACATTGCCACCTCCCACGACCGCAACATTTTTTCCTACAAACACCGGCGTATCGTACGTGGTATCGTAGGCGCGCATCAGGTTGGTGCGCGTCAAAAATTCATTGGCCGACGAAACGCCGTTCAGATTTTCGCCGGGAATATTCATAAACTTCGGCAATCCGGCTCCGGATCCAATAAATACGGCATCGAATCCTTCTTCGTTCATCAAGATATCAATCGTTACCGTGCGGCCGACGACCACATTGGTTTCAATTTTCACGCCTAATTTCCGGAGGTTTTCTATTTCGGATTTCACTACTTTTTCTTTGGGTAAACGAAATTCGGGAATACCGTATTCCAACACGCCACCGGCTTTATGCAAGGCTTCAAAAATCGTTACATCATAGCCCCATTTGGCCAAGTCGAACGCACAGGAAAGGCCTGCAGGGCCGCTTCCCACCACCGCTATTTTCTTTCCGTTAGCGGGTTGCGGGGTGGCCAATTCCACGTGATGCTCGCGGCTCCAATCGGCCACAAAGCGTTCCAGTTTACCGATGTTTACCGGTTCGCCTTTCACACCTAAAATACAAGAGCCTTCGCATTGCGTTTCCTGTGGACACACACGGCCGCAAACAGCCGGCAAACTGCTGTCTTCGGCAATTACTTGTGCGGCTTTGGTAAAATCGCCCTTCAGCACTTCGTCAATAAATTGCGGAATCTGAATGGCTACCGGACAAGCGTCCACACAGCGCGGTTTCTTGCATTGCAAGCACCGCGAGGCTTCCAGCTTTGCTTCTTCTTCATTATATCCGTAGCATACTTCCTCGAAATTCTTCGCCCGTACTGCCGGTTCTTGTTCTCTTGCCGCTAACCGTGGTATTTTATTTGCCATTTCTAAAACTGGTTTTATTTCAAAATAATTTGCGAAGATAGCGAAAAAAAGTAATTTTACAGCATGATTTATATTTCCAAATTGTGTAAAAATGAAGGTTGAAGATAAGCTATGGAACACGACGATTGAAGATTTCTGTACTTATTTACAATTGGAACGTTCGTTGTCGGGCAATTCTATTGCAGCCTACCGGAGGGATGTTCAAAAGTTGCAACAATTTGCAGAGCAGCATCGCCTCCCCGACCCTACTAAATTACAAGCATCAAATATTGAAGAATTTTTAGGCCATTTGTACGACCAAGGTATTCAAAAGCGCTCGCAGGCAAGGATTTTAAGCGGCATTAAAGCTTTTTACAGTTATTTATTATTAGAGGAAAAAATCAGCATTAATCCCACGGCCGTGATTGAAGCTCCCAAATTAGGGTTATACCTTCCTGACGTATTGAGCTCTGAAGAAATCGACAGCCTGATAAAGGCCGTGGATGTGAGCACAGCCGAAGGGCATCGCAACCGCGCGATGCTCGAAACGCTTTACGGTTGCGGGTTACGGGTGTCGGAATTAGTCGGCCTGCGCATTTCCGATTTATTTTTTAACGAAGGATTTATTCGCGTGATAGGTAAAGGCGATAAACAACGATTAGTGCCTATCAGCAAACAAGCTATGGACGAGATTGGCCGTTACCGCGCCCAACGAAGCACGCAGAAAGTAGAAAAAAAACACGAGGATATTTTGTTTCTGAATCGCAATGGGCGCCCCCTTTCGCGTGTTATGGTATTCATTATTATTAAACAATTGGCTGAAAAAACAGGTTTACAAAAGAACATCAGCCCTCACACATTCAGGCATTCGTTTGCTACACACCTCATCGAAAACGGTGCCGACCTACGCGCCGTACAGGAAATGTTGGGGCACGAAAGCATTTTAACGACAGAGATTTATACACATATCGACCGCAAACGCTGGCAAGACACTATCCTGAAATTTCATCCCCGGAAAAAATAAAATTTGTAGGTTTAATATAAAATCATACCTTTGCGCGCTCAAAAACCACTGGAGAGATGGGTGAGTGGTTTAAACCGGCAGTCTTGAAAACTGTTGAACTGAAAGGTTCCGGGGGTTCGAATCCCTCTCTCTCCGCAAATAGGAAATCAAAAAACAGTAAAAACTCGCAAAATCAAGGTTTTGCGAGTTTTTTTGTTTTTAGGAAACACTCAAAAACTTCAATAAAAAGCAACTTGAATGGAACCAATTCGGTTACCCGAACAGTTGAAAAATCCGGCTTTGTTTGATTTTCCATAATTCAAAAATATTTAAATGATTAAAAAACGTCCAGAAGTTTTTTAAGAATACTTTTAATCTGTATTTTTGCCTGAGTTTAAGAAAATTGCAACAAAATGGGAGTCCCGATTAATTTTGATAAAGTAGCCGACATTTACGATTATTACGTGAATGTGAACTTCGATGTTCCCTTCTTTTTGAAGGAAACAGAACATACCAATAAACCCGTATTGGAACTGATGTGCGGAACGGGACGCGTATCAATTCCTCTTTTGAAACAGGGACGGAAGTTGGTTTGTGTGGACTATTCGCAAGGAATGCTTGACCGCTTTGCCGAAAAAATCAAAGGCGAAAACCTGGCCGTGAAACTGGTTAATGCCGATGTGACAGAATTATCGCTGAACAGGAAATTTGACATTATCTTATTACCTTTTCATTCGTTACAGGAAATTACTTCGAAAGAATTGCAACAGCAGGCATTACATGTCATTTACCGGCATTTATCCGACAGTGGGACATTTGTTTGTACGCTACAAAACCCGGAAGTACGCTTAGCCAATGCTGACGGTACTATTCGTGCCTTGGGAAAATACAACGTTGATGACACGAAAAATCTTGTTATTTCATATACTAATCTTTATCAGAACAGAATCGTAACTGGCTTTCAGTTCTACGAACTATACGACATGCAAAATCGTTTGGTAGAAAAACGCATACTGGAAATTTGCTTCCGGCCCATACCGTACGATGAGTTCAGCGAAATGCTGGAAGACTCTGGATTCAAGATACAGCGCGTATTTGGCGGTTATGACTATTCGGCATTCGATATAAATAAGAGTCCGTTTATGATTTTTAAACTAAAAAGATAAGAACAAGTGAATACACAGTTATTGAGAGAGCAAGAAATATTCCCGTCCGAAGATGTTTTGAAAAATGCGCTCGGCAGCATTTCTCCAGTGTATGAATCGTTGATAAAAACCGTTACAGGTGCGGAATATGGATTGACAACCGAATGGAATTATTACAAAGACGGAAAATCGTGGCTATGTAAAATCAAGCATAAAAAGAAAACTGTTTTTTGGCTATCGGTGTGGGAAAGTTATTTCCAAATCGGATTTTTCTTTACCGAAAAGCATCTGGAAGGAATTGATGCATTAGACATTGACGAAAAGATTAAAGAAGACTTTTGTCGGGTAAAAGCTATTGGGAAATTGCTTCCGATGATTTTCAAGATTTCTCAAAAAGCACAACTGGCCGATTTGCTGAAAGTGATTGAATTTAAGAAGAATTTGAAATAACAGATTAACTATGAAGACGCTAAGTCACAAAGAAAATACAAAATAAAAAACTTCGACCCATTGAACCTTAGTGGCAAAATAATCACAATTAAGACACGAAGACGCAAAGAAAAAATACGAAAATAACACACCTTAGGTCTTGGAGAATTTGTGGCAAGAAATTTGATGTATGAAATAGAAAATAAGAAAAATTATGAATACCAATAAAATTATTCCGTGCATTTGGTATAATGCCGATGGCGGTAAGATTTCAAAAGTTATAGAATACTATAAAACTATTTTCGGCAGCGATTTCAAAGAATCGCCGGTCATTCCACTTGGCGAAACGCCCAGCGCATATAGCGAAATGTGCGAAGTGCAAATCTTCGGACAGAAATATTCCCTGATGAGTACCGAACAAGCCCATCATCCGTTGAATGACGCGGTTTCGTTTGCGATTAATTGTAAAGACCAGGACGAAATTGACCGCTATTGGGATTATTTCACCCGCGAAGGTGAAGAATATGAATGCGGCTGGTGTATCGATAAATACGGGCTTCGCTGGCAGGTT
>JAVBOD010000100.1:0-6620 GCA_031551045.1 Bacteroidales bacterium | reverse complement strand
CATTAAAGTTTTTCATTCTCAAAACGTTGGTCTTTAATTTACACTTATAGCTATTTTTGGTAGTCTCTGAAAAAAACCGTACCTTTATGCCCTCTTTCACTTTAATATTTAAATTTAAACGCTATGAATAAAATTAAATCGTTAGACGATTTACGGAAAATGAAACAAACTGTTCAGGAGCAAATCACCTTGCGTGAAAAAAGTGATAATCCCGACAGTTATGTGCAAATCAAAGTAGCGATGGCCACTTGCGGTATTGCCGCCGGCGCACGCGAAGTAATGAACGCATTCATCAAAAAAATTAACGATGATAAAATACCGGCTGTGGTGACTCAAACAGGTTGTATGGGATATTGCCACGCCGAACCGACGGTGGAAGTGAAAAAACCCGGCGAGACCCCGGTGGTGTTTGGCCACGTAGATGTTAAG
This sequence comes from Bacteroidales bacterium, assembly GCA_031551045.1. Classification (GTDB taxonomy): domain Bacteria; phylum Bacteroidota; class Bacteroidia; order Bacteroidales; family UBA932; genus JAVBOD01. The sequence goes on along the minus strand of JAVBOD010000100.1, from coordinate 6,191 downwards.
AAAGCATCCGAAATTATTGATAAATATATCAAGAAAGGCGAATTGCTCGAAGGCATCATTCCTGTGAATTATCAAACTATTGACTAAAATACTAGCCAGCTATGTACAAAATGCATCTCTTAGTGTGCGGAGGCACCGGCTGCCGTTCAGCGCAAAGCGATCAAATTGCCGAGAATCTTCGTGCCGAATTAAAGGCAAAAGGATTGGAAAACGAAGCACAGGTGATTATGACCGGTTGCTTTGGCTTCTGTGAAAAAGGGCCTATTGTAAAAGTGCTTCCGGACAATACTTTTTACACCAGCGTAAAACCTGAAGACGCTGCCGAAATTGTGGCAGAACATGTGTTCAAAGGACGTAAAGTACAACGCTTACTTTACACCGATCCGGAAAAGAAAGAACATGTGAGCGACTCGAAACACATGGGTTTCTATCAAAAACAGTTGCGTATCGCCTTGCGTAACTGTGGTTTTATTGACCCCGAAAATATTGACGAATACGTTGGTCGCGATGGTTACGCCGCGTTGGGACAAGTATTGGAAATGTCGCCCGAGCAGGCCATTGATATTATGAAAAAATCGGGCTTGCGCGGTCGTGGCGGCGGAGGATTCCCCACCGGTTTGAAATGGGAAATTGCCTTGGCCAATAAAGCCGACCAAAAATACGTAGTATGTAATGCCGACGAAGGCGACCCGGGTGCATTCATGGATCGCTCTATCTTGGAAGGCGACCCGCACTCTATCGTAGAAGCGATGGCTATTTGCGGCTACTGTATCGGCGCTTCGAGAGGTTTGGTATATATCCGCGCAGAATATCCGCTGGCCGTGAAACGCCTGCAAATTGCCATTAAACAAGCTCGCGAATACGGTTTGTTGGGCGAAAATATTTTAGGTACGAATTTCTCTTTCGATATCGAAATCCGTTTCGGCGCCGGCGCCTTCGTGTGCGGCGAAGAAACAGCGCTTATCCACTCCATGGAAGGTTTGCGCGGAGAGCCGACCGTAAAACCGCCGTTCCCGGCCGAATCGGGTTACCTCGGAAAACCGACTAACGTGAATAACGTGGAAACATTCGCCAACATTCCGGTAATTTACCTCAAAGGCCCCGAATGGTTCGCAAGTATCGGAACCGCCAAATCGAAAGGAACGAAAGTATTTGCCTTGGCCGGAAAAATCAACAATGTTGGTTTGATTGAAGTGCCGATGGGTATTACGCTCCGCGAAGTTATTTTCGAAATCGGCGGTGGCATCAAAGACGGCAAAAAATTCAAAGCCGTGCAAACCGGCGGCCCTTCGGGCGGATGCTTGACCGAAAAACATTTGGACACCCCGATTGATTACGACAACTTGCTGGCGGCAGGCTCTATGATGGGTTCCGGCGGTATGATTGTAATGGACGAAGACGACTGCATGGTGGCCGTAGCAAAATTCTACCTCGAATTTATCGTGGAAGAATCGTGCGGAAAATGCGCACCGTGCCGTGTAGGCAACAAACGCCTGCTCGAATTGCTCGAAAAAATTTGCAGCGGCAACGGGACGGAAGACGACTTGGAACAACTCCGCAACTTAAGCAACGTGATTAAAGATACCGCATTGTGCGGCTTGGGACAAACCTCGCCCAATCCGGTGCTTTCTACCTTAGACCACTTTGCGAACGAATACCATGCCCACGTACACGAACGCAAATGTCCCGCCGGGCAATGTAAAGCGTTGAAACAATACTACATTGTTCCTACAAAATGTACGGGATGTACGGCTTGCGTAAAAGTATGCCCCACCTCCGCTATTTCCGGCGAAAAACGTCAGCCGCACATGATTGACCAGGATAAATGTATCCATTGCGGAGCATGTTTTGAAAAATGTAAATTTAGCGCAATTATCATACAATAGTGATTATGGATAAAGTAAAATTGACCATTGATAACAAGGTCGTAGAAGTAGATAAAGGAACAACCGTTCATCAAGCGGCAAAGCAAGTAGGGATTAATATTCCGGTGCTTTGTTACCTGAATTTAGAGCACCTGAATGTACGTAATCAACCGGGCGGATGCCGCGTGTGCGTGGTAGAAGTGCAAGGGCGCCGTAACTTGGCCCCGTCGTGCTCTACCGTGTGTACCGAAGGCATGGTGGTAAATACCAATAGCCCGCGCGTACTGAATGCCCGTAAAACCGTATTGGAACTCATTTTATCCGACCACCCGAAAGATTGTTTGATATGTGCAAAGTCCGGGCGTTGCGACTTGCAAGACTTAGCCATTACACTCGGGATACGTGAAATCCGTGGCGTGGATAATGCCGCTATGTCAACCTATCGCAAAGATGCATCGCCTTCGCTGATACGCGATATGGATAAATGCATCATGTGCCGTCGCTGCGAAACCGTTTGTAACGATGTGCAAACCGTAGGCGCGTTGAGCGCTGTGAATCGCGGATTCATGTCGGTAGTGGCGCCGGCTTTCGAACAAGATTTGATCGAATCGCCTTGTACGTTCTGCGGACAATGCGTAGCCGTATGTCCCACCGGCGCTTTGACCGAAGTGGACCACACGCCGCGTATCATCCGTGCGTTGGCCGACCCCACGAAAACGGTGGTTGTGCAAACCGCTCCGGCCGTACGCGCCGCATTGGGCGAAGAATTCGGCATGGAACCCGGCACCTTGGTAACCGGAAAATTGGCAGCCGCCCTGCGCCGCATCGGGTTCACATATGTATTCGATACCGACTTTGCCGCCGACCTTACCATTATGGAAGAAGGCACGGAATTGCTCGACAGAATCGACCGTTTCCTGAAAGGCGACAAAACCGCCAAACTGCCGATATTGACTTCGTGCTGCCCGGCTTGGGTAAATTTCTTCGAACAAAATTATTCCGACATGCTCGACGTACCCTCGTCGGCACGCTCGCCGCAACAAATGTTCGGAGCTGTGGCCAAAACCTACTTTGCCGATAAAATGAAAGTGAAACGCGAAGACATGGTTGTGGTATCCGTAATGCCTTGCCTGGCGAAAAAATACGAATGCCAACGCGACGAATTTAAAGTAAACGGCAATCCCGACGTGGATTTCTCGATATCGACCCGCGAATTGGCGCATTTGATTAAAGAAGCGAATATCGATTTCACTTCGTTGCCCGATGAAGATTTTGATGCTCCGCTGGGCGAATCGACCGGCGCCGGCGTAATATTCGGAGCCACGGGCGGCGTGATCGAAGCGGCTGTGCGCACGGCTTACGAAATCTTCACGAAAAAGAAATTAGAAAAAGTGGATTTCAACGAGCTGCGCGGCTTGGACGGCATTCGTTCGGCCAGCATCGATTTCAACGGAACGGCTATCAATATCGGTATTGCCCACGGATTGGGCAATGCCCGCAAATTGCTCGACGGTATCCGTTCGGGAATGTATAACTTCCATGCTATCGAAATCATGGCATGCCCCGGCGGTTGTATCGGCGGCGCAGGACAACCCTTGCATCACGGCAAAGCCGAGATTATCAAGGCGCGTTTCAATGCCATTTATCGAGAAGATGCTGCAAAACCCATCCGCAAATCGCACGAAAATCCGTATATCGTCAAACTATACGAAGAATTTTTGGGCAAGCCGATGAGCGAAAAGGCGCATCATTTACTACACACGCATTATTTTGACAAGAGCCCTATAAAATAACGAAAAGCTATGAGTACACTTACATTGTCGAACCACCATGTGGACACTATAAAAAAGATTTGCAAATCGTTTAACAACGAGCATGGCGAATTGATTAACGTATTGCATAAAACGCAAGAGGCTTTTGGTTATTTGCCGGAAGAAGTACAACGCGTGATTGCAAAAGAACTGAACATGTCGGTAGCTAAAGTTTACGGCGTAGTGACCTTCTACTCGTTCTTCACCATGAAGCCCAAGGGAAAACATCCGATTTCCGTATGTATGGGCACTGCCTGCTACGTACGCGGAGCAGAAAAAGTGGTAGATGAATTGAAGAAAGAGCTGAATCTCAAAGTAGGCGACGTTACCCCTGACGGTAAATTTTCATTGGATTGTTTACGTTGTGTGGGCGCCTGCGGCTTGGCTCCGGTAATGATTGTGGGCGAAAAAGTACACGGCCGCGTGGAAGCCTCGCAAATAAAAGAAATTTTAGCACAATACGAGTAAACCCAAAAACGCTCTATAGGAAGGAACGCCCTTTGTGAATTTTTCATGAAGGGTGTTTTTGTTTTGCTCGAAGACAAGCTGCCTGTTCGTTGATTTTATTTTCCTGGATATAGAGCTACAAATAATAAGGAACCGCTCAAAGATTCCATGCGTGATGGATTTGTTCGAACGGCTAATAAGGCTGCTTATGAAGATAGCATTATTAATGTTATGCTTTTTATAAAAAAAATAAAACTATTTTGTTTCTAAATGAAATATTTTTGTTATATATTGTTTAAATAATTTAATTTAAGTTATTTAGTGTAAATGCAACGATCTTCGGGAGGAGGCTGCTCAAGACTCTGAAAACAGTAACCACCATCCCGCCGGCTGTCGGAATGGTGGTTACTATTACTTTTGAACGGTCTCTTTTAGTCGGCTATTCTCTCTTTCAAATTGCTTCTATTCTGTTGCTATTTTGCGGATACGTTGGTTATAGCAATCAGTAACATAAATGTCGCCATGAGTGTCTATTGTTATACCTTGAGGATATCTGAAGGTGGCATTATTCGCTGTTCCGTCGGCAGCCCCTTCTGCTCCGTTGCCGGCCATGGTGCTTACTACGCCATTAGGCGAGATTTTCCGGATACGTTGATTGTAAGAGTCAGCTACATACACATTTCCTGCGTCATCTATCGCTACATCGGCCGGGTAATAGAAAGTGGCTTGCGCTGCCGCGCCATCTTTACTGCCAAATGCTCCGCTGCCGGCAAATGTGCTTACTACACCCGTCGGCGTAATTTTGCGAATGCAGTTGTTGTTTTGATCGGCAACATATATATTTCCATCAGCATCTATTGCAATACCGGCCGGGCTGTTAAATTGTGCGCTGCTTCCTGTTCCGTTACTATAACCGGCAAGGCCGTTGCCTGCCAATGTCGTTACGATACCGTCAGGCGTAATTTTTCTAATGCTATGGTTTTCTAAATCGGCTACATAAATATTCCCGCTTGCATCCAACACCACATCGTTCGGATAGCTGAATTGAGCTTCCTTATTCTTCCCATTTGCGAAACCTTCTAAGCCTAAGCCGGCAAAAGATGTTACGCTGCCGGAGGGGCTCACTTTTTTAATTTGATGATTGTAGCTGTCGGCAATGTAAGCGTTTCCGTTTGCATCCAGGGTTACGCCCGAAGGATAGTACAAAGTAGGAGCGGCCCCCGAGCCAAAAATGTAACTCACACTTATATCTTCTCCCGCAAAGGTGCTTACCGTGCCGGCTGAAGTAATTTTCCGAATGCGATAATTAGATTGGTCGGCAACATATATATTATTGTTGCCATCTATAGCAATACCGACAGGATTGTTAAATCGAGCGCTGGCGGCTGTTCCGTCTTTAAAGCCTTGATCGCTTCCGGCAAAAGTAGATACGCCTGTGGCGCGAGGTTGGTAGGTGAATACTCCTGCGGATCCGACGGTTTTCCCGTTAACACTTATTTTCAATTGTCCATAGCAATTCTTGTTTTTTGGTATGGAAACTTTTAATTCTGTAGCAGTGGCTGATACAACAGATAAGGCTATATTGTTTATTACTACTTTGTTTTCATTTAATACGGTGCTAAAACCTTCGCCGCTGATAGAGACAATATCTCCGGATGAGGCTTCTGTGGGAAAGAAAGAAGCGAGAGTAAGCGAGGCATTAAGCAAAACGGTTTCTTCCTCTGTTATAAGAGATTGATTTTCAGCGCCGTCTTGTTGGCATCCTGTAAACAACAAACTTGAGATGACTGCGATAGTAATAATTTTTTTCATGGTATGTTAAACAATTAGAAATTTTTTGATTATTTTAATTCGAATGACGACTCATCAAACATCGTGCCAAACTAAAAAATAATCTTTAAATCATTGATTGTTAATATATTTGATTTCTTAAAATATGTAAAAACGAATATAAAAATTTTAAATATCTGGTTTTTAGGTTTTTAAAATCTTTTTATTATATTTTAAAAAGTTTTCAACAAAGATAAATATATTTTTTAACATCACAATGAAAAAATGTTAATAACTC
>JAVBOD010000076.1:0-8519 GCA_031551045.1 Bacteroidales bacterium | reverse complement strand
CATCAAGAAATTGAAGCCGACTTGTACGACTACTGTTTAGCCTACGGACAGCATTTCACATCCGAAGAAAAAGCGCGCCGCGACCGGGAAGGAAAAATCAGTACGGTGTACACTTGTTGCTCCGAGCCACGTCCCAACTTCTTTACCTTCTCGCCCCCCGCCGAAGCCGCATGGACGATCTGGCATGCAGCCGGCGGCAATTATGACGGGTATCTGCGCTGGTCGTACAACGCCTGGACATTCGATCCGTTGCGCGACACCCGCTTCCGCACATGGTCTGCCGGCGACTGTTTCATGGTGTATCCGGGGCCGCAAGCGGGAACCGTTCGCAGCAGCATGCGTTACGAACGCATCTTCGAAGGCGTGCAGGACATGGAAAAAATACGTATCCTTCGAGCAGAATTTGCCGCCAAGGGACAACAAGCCAAGTTAGTCAAGTTGAATCAAATGGTAGCCCGTTTTGTTCCCGAACAACTGACACCCGATAACGCGGCCGAAATGGTAAACGAGGCACGGGCGTTGCTGAACAGTTTTTGAAATGAGTATATTCACTAAGTTAAGCCCCGCATTGGCTTTAAGCTGTAATTAAAAAATAAATTTATAAAACAGTTTCACGGCATACCGCACAGCCTGCGGCCAGCGGGGACGGAGATGGAAGCAGGGAAGAATTAATGTGTTTATTGGCTTGCCCGGGCAAACATCTCGTCCATCAGGGCAATGGTAGATAGTACTTCTCCTTGCATCAAGTAACGGTCTTTGTTGCGAACCACATCGTCGTAAATTGCTTTTGCCTTTTTCGGGTTATTTTCCCGGAACAACGTATATGCCCATACCAGTAATTGTTTTCCCGGCATGTGTTTTTTGTGTTGGTCAACGTAGGTTTTGATTTCGTTCGTATAAAGTTTATCCACTTCTTCCGGGCGGCACTCACCCACCAGCTCCAGAAACAGTAATTCACAGGTATATTCTTTAATATATAACTTGGCCAGCTTGTCTTTATGCAGCATGATTCCGGCATAGATTGTTTGCGCCTGTCCGTAATTACCCATGTCGGCAAAACGCGAGCCGCACATCGCCAGTGTGTTTACCTGTAACAGATGGCTGTAGTCTGTCGCCTCCTGTACTGTAAACCATTCGGCAGGCATATCTTTTAAACGTACTCCTTCTTGAGAAAAGGCATTTATACGGAGTTGAAAAGCAAGGTATTTTATCTGTTCTTTATCAGCGAATGCCATCCACATATTGTATCCATCGTTGGGAAATCCTCCCGGCTTCATCGGGATACCATTCATGACGGCGAAGAGAAATCCTATACAGGAAAACATGATAAAAAATGCATTCAGCACAAGGGGCAGGTTGACCACGCTGCTCATCACCAACACTAATGAAACCGATGCCGAAAGCAGGTTTAGTAATACGCCTCCCGCATTGTACCAGGCAAAGGGGACGGACAAGTCCTTATCCGGCGGAAGCATCAGGCATTGACCGCCTGTACCCGCAATGGCAAATCGTTTGATTCGATATTTGCCATTCTCCCGCAAAAGGGTGAAGTTGCCTATCCGGAATGAAACAAACCGGAAACCGCTCAGGAGCCCGAATATCAGATGTCCGGCTTCATGCAGGATTATTTGCAGGAAGATGCCGGCAATAGTAGAGAAAAGCAACAAAAAAATCAACCCGGCTAACTTCGGATAATCAAGGCGCAGGAGTTTTTCCCGGAATCCTATCCAGGTCATATCCGTAAAAAGAATAAGACAAAGCCACATAAGTATCATCCCTACGATCATACTTACTAAGAAAAGAGTGAAGAAGCGGACTGTTTGTTTCATGATTCGATGATTAGGATTTGCTGCAAATATAACAAAATTTAAGAGTTGGAGTTTTCCGTTGAATAATACCAATATGAACCACCTTTTAATCCAATCTATTTCCGGTATAATGCCAATGCTACAAATGTTTCGGCCAATGTAATTGGACTATTACATTTGTCAAATCGGTATAAGACGGCCATCTCGAATAAAAAATTAAGCGGTTCAAACAAAAAAGGGAATGACGAGAAAATTTTGTCAAAAATAAAAATTCTTAATAAGTAATTGAGAATTATATACTTAATTTTTGAAGCAAAATGTCCGGTAGGGGGATTGTATGTCTCCCTCGCTCTACAAAACGCTTGAATTTACGGAATACTCCTACATGTGGGGTATTTTAACCGCTTTTTCTCCGCTACATTTGCAACGCTCAAATACAGTAATCGAAATCCGGCTTTTACATACTATATAGTAACCACCCCGCAAGGGATATAAAAATAGCATCTATGAAAAAACTTACCAAACAATTAGTAATTGTCGCGATTATTGCAACCGTGTTTTCGGCTTGCGGGCCAAGCGCGGAAGATATCCTGAAAAAGTATGACGCTTATGGAGAATTGCAAACGGAGAACCGCAAATCCAATGTTTATTTTGAAATAAAAGGAACTATGCCGATGATAAGCTATTCCCTGCCATTGCTGAACACTAACGGGGAATTTGTAAAGACCTTGGCCGGGCGCTGGTTTGTGGCCGATGCCGAAAATCCGGGCGTAAAGTTACCTGTCAACGTGGGCTTGACGACCATCAACGCCACTATCAATGGTATAGCGCAGCCGGTTACCTACGGGCATATGCTTTCGCTCGACGATATAAAGGCGCGCTTTCTGCTCATCGGTTTCGAGGGTATCGGCTCAGCCGAATCGGAAGAAGCGGAAATCCCGCCATTGTTCTTTCTTGTTGAGAATAAAAAGGGAATAGGCGAAGCGCTTACCGTTACGCCCCGCTTGGCCGACAGCCTTTTTGCCGCAAGTTACGAGCCCACGCGGTTTGTGAATTATTCGACATTAACCGTTCGGGGATTCAACCTGAAAACAGATCCCTATCTGAACATCAGCTTTCATTCGCTTACATTAACGGATGAAAAGGGGCTTGAAATTACGGTGCCGGATTTAGACAAGTGGTTTGAAAATGCAAGATTAAAAAAAAGCGTTATAAGCAAAGGGGCTATAACCGTTTCTTTTAACGGAACAGGCGCCGAGACTGTGACGATGGCGAAAGACGGAAAAGTTGTGGGCGATTTTGAAATTGGCGAAAAGGTTTATCCCGTCAGCCTGAGTGTCGGAAGCCAAGTGTTTACGGAAAAGACCGCCGATGGGAAATACAAGTTGCTTCCCGAAGAAACCGCCAAGCTGGCATCGGAAACGGGAGCCTCTGAAAAATCGACAAAAAAATAACATTATGAGTAAAAAGGGAAACCTCTCCAAGGGGATACAAAAAATGGCTAAATATACTGTTATACTCGCATTGATACTGATTTCCGGGAAAGTGGCGATAGCGCAAACCGAAATCCGGACGGCCGAAGAACTGGCGGCGATCGGCGCTAATAAAAACTCGCTGGAAGGGTCGTACATCCTCCTGAATGATATAATGGTGGACAATTGGATTCCTGTAGGCGGCATTGACGGCAGCAACGAAAATGGGTTTACCGGTGTTTTCGACGGCAACGGACATACGGTTACCATAAACGGTTTCAATTTGGAACTGGATAATACACGTGTCGGGCTGTTTGGCCTGGTAGGAGGAAAAGGTATCGTAAAAAATTTGCGTGTAGCAGGAAAAGTCAATTATACCTGCGGACAAAAATTTCTGTATATCGGCGGTATTGCCGGTATCAATAGCGGCATGATTACGGCTTGTGTGTCATCTATCGACCTGACATGCAATTACGCCAAAGCACCAACGGTAAAGAAAGCCAAGAGCCAGTTTGGCTACGAGTTTGGCCAATTCGGAGGAGGTTTTGCAGGCATTAACCTTGGTGTAATTATCCATTGTTATTCTACCGGCTCCATACATGTTTTTCAAGGACAGGCAGCCGGCATTGCGTGTGTGAACGGAAGGCCTATCAAAGGCAGCATAGGTGTCAGCGTCGGGCCTGGCGGCGGCGGTATAGCTGTCAGTTCGGGGGCTATACCGATGCTGAAAGGCGGTGTTGCTTACTGTTATTCAACGGCGGCGGTTTCCTCGGTTGTCGATAATACCGGCAGAGGGCTCCGTATTATTTCCGGTGGCGCCGGCGGAATCGTTGCATCAAACCGCCTCGAAACCGCCGCGATGAATAATTGCGTGGCGCTAAACCGGTGGCTGGAAGCAAAAGGAAATACTAATTCGAAAGCTTCGCCTTTCCCGATATACGGCTCGGCAGGGTTAACCATAGCGAAAAGTCAATTCCATTATCGGGAAGATATTCTTACTCGTCGGTACAATGCCAGTGGCGTAGAGCTGGAGCCGGAAAAAATATCTCCGAAATGTGCGGTTGCCCTTTCAACTACACAAGAAGAATCATGGTGGCGGTTGCCGGACGGGTTGACTAAAAAAGAACAACAGACCGTGCTCGGCTTTCCTTTTGGCGAAAATGAAGCAGCGCCCTGGAAATGGAATGAAAAATTAAAACGGCCGGTGCTTTATTGGGAAACGGACATGCCGGAAGAAGGGCGGCCCTTCCCGCCCGCTTTGGAAAATACGGAAATTTCCCGTAGAGTTAACTGATTATTTGCGAATGAATAAAAACCAATTAAAAAATAAATTAAAATGAGTAAAGCAACAGACCAATTAACGCCCGAAGATTTTGGAAAATCTTTTGATGCGGCATTGTTTTCCGAATGGAAAAAGAGCGTGGAAGCACACGAAAAAATAAGCATAACCAGCTTTGTACTGTATCTCGTCGGCTTTGCCGCTATGTTAGTTCTCGGAGGTTTTGTGGGCATCGGGTTATTTTTTGCCATGGCCATTATAGGCCTTGTAGTGGTTGCGCCTAAAAAGAAAACGAGGAGTAACTGTCAGCGCAAACTCGGCATCACCAATAAAGAGGTGCGGGAGGCCATTGCCAAAAGCCGCTTGCGGCAGCGCTAAGGCCGGTTCCTTTTTATTCTTTAGCCTTGTAATACCGTCCACCGGAACGGAATAGTATGCCTGCCCGAAAGAAGTCTTTCGGGCGGGCATTATGCTTTTTTTAGTGAAGCATGCCTTTGTGGTAATTCTGCTGATTTTTTATTAATTCTTTAATAATTAGCATTATGTAGCTATTTTATGATAAGATTTCATCCAAATAAAGAGCAGTTATTTTAACAAATTATGTTAAAATGGATTAAAAATTGTATATAAAACCATATCTTTGAAACTACAGAAATTGTGTGTTTTCTGATTATACAATAATTGCCGCCGGCAATACCACTGTTTTTAAACAACATATTTAGCATGTCACAAAGAAATTATTACAACCTATCGGTAACCGAAACGGAAAAGGAATTACAAACCTCCATTACAAACGGGCTGGCTGCCGACGAGGTTGCCAAACGCCTTGCACAACACGGGCACAATGAATTCGAAAAGAAAAAGAAAAAAGGCCTATTTGTAAAATTTTTGGCACAATTCAAGAGTTTTATGATTATCGTGCTGTTGGTAGCCGCCGCTATTTCGGGCGTAGTGGGCTATTTGAACGGGGAAGGCTTCATGGATAGCATCATCATTCTAGCCATTGTTATATTGAATGCCGTTATCGGCGTGACGCAGGAAGCAAAGGCCGAGCAATCGCTCGAAGCGCTCGAAAAAATGTCGGCGCCCCATTGTAAAGTGCTGCGCGGCGGGCATGTACACATCATTGCCTCGCGCGAGTTGGTGCCGGGAGACGTAGTGTTCCTCGATACCGGCGATTTAATTCCCGCCGACTTGCGTTTGGTTGAAACCGTAAACCTGAAAGTAAGCGACGCCGCGCTTACCGGCGAATCGGTTCCCGAAGAGAAATTCACGCACGCTATAGAGGGCGAAGTACCGTTAGGCGACCGCGACAACCTCGGCTTTTCGTCGAGTACCGTTACTTACGGCCGCGGGAAAGGTGTCGTAATTTCCACCGGTATGCATACCGAAGTCGGGAAAATCGCTTCGATGATACAATCCGTTCCGGAAACCAAAACACCCATGCAGCAAAAGCTCGACAAGCTGGGGAAATTCCTCGGTATGGCGGCGCTTATTATTTGCACCTTGATTTTTGTAGTAGGTTGGATTCACGGTAAGGCGCCGCTCGAAATGTTTATGATTGCCGTAAGTTTGGCTGCAGCCGCTATTCCCGAAGGATTACCGGCTGTTTCGACCATTGTGCTGGCCGTGGGCGTACAACGTTTGGTAAAGAAAAATGCCATTGTGCGCACGCTTCCTTCGGTAGAAACACTGGGAAGCATCAGCGTGATTTGTTCCGACAAGACCGGCACGCTTACGCAAAATAAAATGACGGTGGTAAAACTGTATATTAATGGTGAGATGCTGGATGTCAACACATCGCTTTTACCTAATAACGATTTGGAGATGCTGCTTACCACCGCCATTTTAGCTAACGATGCCAAGCTCAGCGACCACAGCGACACCTGGTACACCACCGGCGACCCGACGGAAACAGCATTGTTGGACATCGGGATGAAATACATGTTGAATAAAAACAAAATAGAAACCAACTTCCCGCGCAAAGCCGAAATTCCGTTCGACTCGGAACGTAAGATGATGACTACCGTGAACCTTTTCCCGGACCTTCAAAAGGAGAAGTACCTTGTTTATACAAAAGGAGGATTAGACGAGGTGTTGGCTTGTTGCGACCATATTATTCTCAATGGAGAACTTCAAAATTTAACCGAAACGGATAAAGAAACCATTCGCAAGGCCAATACCGTTATGGCCGAAAGAGCCTTGCGCGTGCTGGCGCTGGCGACCAAAGAAATAGATGAATTGCCGGCAAAAATAGCGCCGGATACACTGGAAAAAGGCCTTGTTTTCATCGGTATGCTCGGCATGATTGACCCGCCGCGCGAAGAGGTGAAAATGGCGGTGGAAAAATGCCGCACGGCCGGCATCAAACCCGTGATGATTACCGGCGACCATAAAATTACCGCCGTGGCCATTGCCGATTCGTTAGGTATTAAAGAAGCCGGCGAAACGGCGCTTACAGGAATCGATGTGGAAAAAATGACGGACGAAGAGTTGCAGAAAAATGTAGAAAACATTGCCGTGTACGCCCGCGTGTCGCCCGAGCACAAAGTGCGTATCGTCCGCGCTTTCCAAAGCCGGAAAGAAATTGTAGCCATGACCGGCGACGGCGTGAACGATGCGCCGGCGTTGAAACTGGCCGATATCGGCGTGGCGATGGGCATTACCGGCACCGACGTATCGAAAGAAGCGGCCGACATTGTGCTCACCGACGATAATTTTGCAACCATTGTCACCGCGGTGGAAGAAGGCCGCCGTATTTACGACAATATTTTGAAAGCCATTCAATTTATGCTTTCGACTAATATCGGCGAGATTGTCGTGCTTTTTGTCGCAGTGCTGGCCAACTGGGCTTCGCCCTTGCTGCCGATACATATTCTGTGGATTAATTTGGTAACGGACAGCCTTCCGGCATTGGCGCTAAGTGTTGACCCCGCAGCGCCCGACATCATGCGCCGTAAGCCTGTCGCTTCGGGCGGCAGCATCATGAATCGCGAGTTTTCCGTTCGTGTATTCCTGCAAGGCAGTATGATTGGTTTATTGTCGCTCGCAGCCTTCCTCATCGGTTCACGTTTTAGCGAAGGAGCCAGCATTGCCGCCGGACAAACCATGACGTTTGCCGTGTTGGCGCTTTCGCAGATGGCACATGTGTTCAACGTTCGCTCTACCACCCGCTCGGCCTTCCGCGGCATGTTTTCCAATAAACATTTGCTCGGAGCCATTGTTATTGTAGTTGGCTTGATGTTGGCAGTACTCGAGATACCTGCTTTGCACCATGTTTTCCGCCTCACTTCGCTTACCGGCGCTCAATGGATGTGGGTCGTGATTTTGGCGATCGCTCCGCTACCGTTGGTAGAATTGGTAAAAGCAGTGAGAAGAGCAGTGAAGCGCTAAGTTACAGTCAGCTATAAACTCCGAGATGCTCGCAGCATCTCGGAGTTTATACATAGTTAAAAATAAATTTTCAACGATGAAACAACCATTTCTCCTATTTATAGGCTTATTACTACTGTCCGCATGTGTTCATCCACATAGCAACCAAAAAAGTAAAGAAGCAGCTGCACCGGTAGAAATACAGCCTGTGAACAATAACGATACAATTCCTGTAATCTTTGCCAAAGGAACGGGCAGGGCGGAAGTGAGGGAACACTTAAAGGGCTTGGCTGACTCAAAAATCTTCGTATTCGAAGCAAAGAAAGGCCAAACACTTATAGCGACTTTAAAAACGCCCGTAACGCCGGGGAATGTTCGTATCAAACAAATTGTCAATCCATTGGAGGTGGCGGAAAGCCCCCTTTGTTCGCAAATTAATACTAACATTACAGCTTCCGGAAGGTGGAAATTAATAGTGGATGAAAGCAACATGGTGGGCGAGGAATATGTGGGTGATTTTACGCTAACTATTGAATTAAAATAATTTCTGCGGAGCGCTCCAATGCTATAACATAGCCTGATTTCATC
>JAVBOD010000061.1:0-12903 GCA_031551045.1 Bacteroidales bacterium | reverse complement strand
TTTTCTTGCCCAACGCCGATGGCCGTAAAATTTTTACCCATTATATTCCGGCAATGCCCTTCGCTTTTCAGCCAAGCTCTGATAACAGCCGCTTCGTCGGGATGACCAACCGCAATATTTTCGCCGAAAGAGGCATAATTATAACCGGCCGCTTTCAAACGGTCTCCCGGCGAAAGGCCTTCGGGAGTCTGGTGTGAAAAGTATTTGCGCGTTTGCATATCGAGGCTGTGTTTATAAGCCGTCGAAGCCAGCGAATGATCCCATTTAAGAACAGGTACCGGAGGCATATCGGTATTGCCGCACCGGCAGCCCGACGAGCGTTGTTCGTTTACCAACTGAAGAATAATAACGGGCTTTAAATTATAAATTTCAAGCATCATCTCTTCCTCTTTTTCGCAAGCCGAAAAACTAATTATCACTGCCGACAAAAATAATTTCTTAATTGTTTTCATGAGGTAAAGATAAAAAGAAGATTTTAAACAACATAAAGAACTTTCTTTTACCGTCGGCCCTGCTTTTACCGCTCGAATGCCTTATGCCTTTGACTAAAAAACATTTATGAGAATAGTTATTTTTTGTATCTTTGTAGATTATTTTGTTTCAAATTTTTATGAAAATTGTAAAACGCACCGTATTTTTTGCCGTCATTTTTTTGTTGGCATTTTCACTATCCCCTGTAAAAACACAAGCGCAATCCCCCGATTTTAAAATTCTGAAAAGCTTGGATATTTATCATACTATCCTCCGGGAATTATCGCTTTTTTATGTGGACAGCGTGCAGGTCGATAAATTAGTGGAAACGAGTATCAATGCCATGTTGGAAGACCTCGACCCTTATACTGTTTACATGCCGGAAGAAGTATCGGAAGACTTTGATATTCTGACCACGGGCCGTTACGGCGGCATTGGTTCGCTCATTAAGAAAGTACCGGAAGGAATAGAAATTTCCGAACCGTATCAAGGTTATCCGGCCGACCGGGCCGGTTTAGTGGCCGGCGATGTGATTATTGCCATTGACGGCGAAAGCACGGTGACTATGGATGCGACTACCGCCAGTAAAAAAATGAAAGGGATTGTAGGGGCTACCGTTCACTTTACAGTCGTAAAGTTGCGTACCCAAAAAACGGTGGAGTTGGATTTGGTTCGTGAGCAAATACATATTTCGGACGTAACTTATAGCGGCATGTTGCGCGATGGCGTGGGATATATCCATTTGGGAAGTTTTACCATCAACGGCAGCCGCGATTTCCGCAATGCTTTTTTAGCCTTGAAGAAAACCGGCAAATTGGAAAAATTGATTATCGATTTACGTTCTAATGGTGGCGGCCCCTTGGAAGAAGCCGTGAACGTCGTAGGCTGTTTTGTGCCCCGCGGATCCGCGGTTGTAAGCGCGCGTGGGCGTGTAAAAGGATTTGATATGACGTACAAAACGAAAGAAGAGCCGTTGGACTTGGCAATACCGATAGCCGTGTTGGTAAATAGTAATTCTGCCTCATCGTCGGAAATTGTAGCCGGCGCCCTACAGGATTTCGACCGGGCGGTAATTGTGGGCACCCGTACTTTCGGAAAAGGCTTAGTGCAGGCGGTGCGTAGCGTAGGTTACAATGCGCAGTTGAAAATTACTACGGCCAAATATTACACGCCGAGCGGACGCTGTGTGCAGGCTATTGACTACAGCCACCGCAACGAGGACGGCAGCGTGGGGCAAATCCCCGATTCGCTGATCAAAGAATTCCACACAAAAAACGGCCGTAAAGTCTATGACGGCGGCGGTATTACACCCGATGTAGCCATGGAGCCGGAGACTTATAGCAAATTGGTATATAACCTGTTGGTTCGCGACCTTTTGCGCGATTATTCGGTGTACTACTATGCCGAGCACGACAGTATTCCTGCTCCCGAACAATTCAATTTCAGCGATAACGATTACGAAGCATTTGTGAACTTTATGGCCGATAAAGAGTTTGACGACAAAACAAATTCCGAAATCTTACTGGAACGCTTAATTACCGCGATGACCGATGAACATCTTGACGAATCGGCCAATACGGAAATTATGGCGCTTGAGAAAAAAATAATTCACGACAGGCAAAGTAAGTTGCTTCGTTTTAAAGACGAAATAAAACCATTGCTTGAAGACGAAATCTGTGCGCGCTACTACTACCAGGCCGGACGGTTGCGCTCTATTATTCGCCGCGACCGGCAAGTGCAAAAAACGGTGGAAGTATTGAACAATCAGATAGAGTACCGGAAGTTGCTGGGGAAATAATGATGAGGTGTTGAGACTTAAAATAAAAATAATATATGAAAAAAACAATCCTATTAACAAGTTGCCTTATGATAGCATTAAGCGCTTGCAACTCTTCTAAAAAATCTTCAGGCATCGACTTGAGTAATTTAGATACAAAAGTAAGCCCCGCCGATGATTTTTATGAATATGCCTGTGGTGGATGGGCTGCCAAAAATCCCTTAAAACCCGAGTATGCCCGCTACGGCGCTTTCGACAAATTGGCGGAAGACAACACGAAACAAGTAAACGAGCTGGTTCAGGAACTGGCTAAACAGCAAAACGAAGCCGGTTCCGTAGCCGATAAAATAGCTACGCTTTACAATATTGGAATGGATAGCCTGACACTCAACGAACAAGGCGCCGCGCCTATTCTTCCGATGTTGGAAAAAGTAGCCGGGCTCAAAAATCAAGCTGAAATAAATGCACAAATTACAGCGCTGCACAAACAAGGAATTCATCCTTTTTTTGGGGTATTTGCCGAAGCCGATTTCACCAACAGCAAAATGGATATCGCATGGTTGTTTCAATCCGGATTGGGTATGGGCGAGCGCGATTATTATCTTGAACAAGACGACCGCTCGAAAGAAATCCGTGTAAAATATACGGAAATGCTTACCCAGATGTTCCGCCTTTCGGGGTACGATAAATTAGCCAATAATACTCCGGAAAAATTGGCTCAAGATGTATTAGCTCTCGAAACCCGTTTAGCAACAGCGTTCATGAATCGTCTCGACTTGCGCAACCCTTATAAAATGTTCAATAAAAAAGAAATGAGCGAGTTGATAAAAATGGCTCCTGCATTCGATTTTAAAGCTCATTTTGAAGCATTGGGGCTTGCCGGTGTAACATCGCTGAATGTGGGGCAACCTGAATATATCAAAGCCGTGAGCACGGTGTTGGCCTCTTCGAAACCCGAAGATATTAAGACATATTTGGCGTGGAACATTATTCATGCTGCCTCCGAATATTTAAGTGACGACTTTGTGAACACCGGTTTCAATTTTTACGGCCGCGTAATGTCCGGGAGCCAAGAATTACAACCACGTTGGAAACGAGTAGTGGAGAATGTGAACGGATCTTTGGGCGAAGCCGTAGGACAAATGTACGTGGCTAAATATTTCCCGCCGGAATCAAAAGAAAACATGCTGCACCTGGTCGCTAATTTACAGGAAGTGTTGGGCGAGCGTATTCAGGCTGCCACTTGGATGAGTGATGACACAAAAACAAAAGCGCTGGAGAAATTAAAAGCTTTCCACGTGAAAATCGGTTATCCCGACAAATGGCGTGACTATTCGATACTGGAAATTAAGAACGACAGTTACTTTGCCAATGCTCTTCGCTCTAATGAATTTGAATTGAACTATATGCTGGCAAAAGTTGATAAGCCGAAAGACTTGGATGAATGGGGAATGACGCCGCAAACCGTGAATGCTTATTACAACCCGACTACCAACGAAATTTGTTTTCCGGCCGGTATTTTACAACCGCCGTTCTATTTTGCTGACGCTGATAACGCCGTTAATTATGGTGCCATCGGCGTAGTAATCGGCCATGAAATGACACATGGTTTCGACGACCAGGGACGCCAATATAACAAAGAAGGAAATCTCACCGATTGGTGGTTGCCGGTAGATGCCGAAAATTTCAAAAACCGGACACAGGTATTGGTTGATTATTTCAATAAAATTGAAGTAGCTCCCGGCGTATTTGCCGATGGACAATACACCTTAGGAGAAAATATTGCCGACAACGGCGGATTGCAAATTGCTTACCAAGCAATGGAAAAGGCCAATGCCGCCGGTGAAATTGCCGGAAAAATGGATGGGTTCACCCCGGAACAACGGTTTTTCCTGTCCTATGCAAGAGTATGGGCCGGCAATATCCGCGATGAAGAAATTTTACGCCGTACCAAAGAAGACGTACATTCATTGGGACGCTGGCGTGTGAACGGAACATTACCGCATATTCCTACGTTCTTGCAAGCATTCAATATCCAACCCGGAGATAAAATGTACCTGGCGCCCGAGAAACAAGCCGAAATTTGGTAAGATTTTTATGGATAGTTTTAAAAAGACAATAAAAATACATTAACCGCAAAGAACACAAAGCCCGCCTGAATGATAGAGTCAGGCGGGCTTTGTGTTCTTTGCGCTTAAAAAATGCTTTGTGAACGGCCTCTTTTATTTACATTTTGCCTATATCATCCCTTTCATTCTATCCTCAAAGGCCGACAGTGCGGCTTTAGCGCCTTCGCCCATCGCAATCACAATCTGTTTGTAAGGCACCGTCGATACGTCGCCGGCTGCGTAGATGCCCGCTTGGTTGGTACGGCAGTGTGCATCGATTTCAATTTCGCCGCGCGCATTAGTGGCAACAAGTTCTTTGAATGCCGTGCTATTAGCGGCCAGGCCAATTTGCACAAAAATACCATCTAAGGCAACTACATGTTCTTCATTCGTTTCGCGGTTTTTTACACGAATACTGGTTACTTTTTCGCCATTGCCCATTACTTCAGTAGTTTGTGTCGAAAGGAAAATTTCCACATTCGGCAGGCTGCGCGCATTGTCTTGCAACACTTGGTCGGCTCGCAGGCAATCCAAAAATTCGAATACCGTTACCTTCGAACAAATACCGGCTAAGTCGATGGCCGCTTCGATTCCGGAATTGCCTCCGCCAATTACGGCTACGTGTTTTCCTTTGTAGAACGGCCCGTCGCAATGCGGGCAGAAAGCCACGCCGCGGCCTACGTATTCTGCTTCTCCCGGCACGTTCAAACGTTTCCAGGCAGCGCCGGTAGCGATAATTAAGGCCTGTGTTGCAAACGTTTCGCCTCCTGATAGCGATACTACTTTTTCTTTATCACGCAGAGTAACCTTCTCGATACGGCGATTTTCCAATATATCTACCGAATAGCACTTGATGTGTTCTTTGAGATTCGCCGCCAGCTGTTCGCCGGTAGTCTGCGGAACGGATATCAGATTTTCGATACCTACGGTTTCCTTTACCTGCCCGCCGACACGCTCGGCCAACAGCGCTACATTCACGCCTTTCCGTGCTAAATAAATGGCTGCCGAAGCCCCGGCCGGGCCGCCGCCGGCTACGATAGCATCATATTGTTTTTCGGGCGTGTGAAATTTTGTACTATCAACACCGTAATGAGTTTCCAATTTTTCCAGCAATTCTCCAAAATTAGCTTTGCCCGAGTGCAATAATTTCCCATCTGTGAATACCGCCGGAACACCTTGTATCTTCAATGTTTCTACTTCGCTTTGGTGAATGGAGCCGTCCACTGTTTCGTGGTAAATATCCGGATTCAATATCGCCATTGCATTAAGCGCCTGCACAACATCGGGGCAGTTGGTGCATGTGAGCGACACATATGTTGTAATATATATCTTCCCTTTCAAAGCACGCACACGGCCGGCGATTGCTTCGTCGGGCAGGTTTTTCCCTTGTCCGTCGGCATTGAGCACGGCTAATAGTAACGATGTAAACTCATGTCCGTTTGGCACCGCGCGGAAACTAATGCCGGTGGGCGTTCCGTTTTTCAATATAGAGAATTGCAATCCGCCGACGTCTTTTACGGTGCAAGTGATTTTGCCGGAGGAGCATTCCGCGACATCGTTCAGCAACTCCAATAATTCGCTCCGGCTTTCGTGCTGCTTCGCCACTGTGATATCAAATACGTAATGGGCTTCCAGATTGGCGAAAATGCTTTTTACTTGTTCTTTTAAGGCTTGGTCTAACATACTATGTAATTTTTATTTCTGCCATTAGGCATAAAATATTGGTAAAACAAGAACGGTCTATGTTCTTTACGCGCGGTACACTATTACTTTTTCAAAGAATAGCCTTTGTTCCGCGCGCATCGTATGTATTTCACTGTTTGCTACCAATATTTCATTCCTACGGAATATTTTCCTTATGACAGATAAGTGCAGATTGCCTGCTTTCGCGCTTATCTGTCATAATTCGCGTGAATCTATAGTTTTCCGACTAGGTCGATACTCGGTTTCAACGTTTGCTCGCCTTTTTTCCACTTGGCCGGACACACTTCATTCGGGTGTGCCGCTACAAACTGTGCCGCTTCTACTTTGCGCAACAATTCGTCGGCATTGCGGCCAATGTTGTTATCGTGAATTTCGGCTACCTTAATTTGTCCTTCGGGATTTATTACAAACGTACCGCGGTAAGCCATCCCGGCATCTTCAATCATTACGCCGAAAGCGCGGCTCAACTTGCCGGTCGGGTCGGCCAGCATCGGATAGTTGATTTTGCGGATGCTTTCCGAGGCATCGTGCCAAGCCTTGTGTACGAAATGCGAATCGGTGCTTACGGAATACACTTCTACCCCCATTTCTTGAAATTTGGCATACTTCTCGGCCACATCCACCAATTCGGTGGGGCACACAAAGGTGAAGTCGGCGGGATAGAAAAAGAAGATCGCCCATTTCCCTTTTACATCTTCACTGCTGATAGTTTTGAAATTTCCCTTGTGGTACGCTTGTACGGTAAATTCGGGGAGTTGTGAATTGATAATCGGTTCCATAATTTTTAATTTTAAAGTGAATAATCTGTTTTGAAAATGCAAAATTAGGTATCTTTGCTTAATCAATCAAACTGATATTTTTTATCTTTGCATAGATAAAATCTATTAAGTGATGATATCCGGCGTGACGAATTTTGAGAATTTATCAAAACGACGATGGGTTTCATCGTTACATTTAATCAAAAAGACAATTTCTCTGCAAGATGGCGTAAAGATAGACATGATGCCGGCCCGGAAATTTTTAAAAAGATACAAAAATAATGAACATTCAACAATTGGAATACATTGTGGCCATCGATAACCACCGCCACTTTGCCAAGGCGGCCGATGCCTGCCATGTCACACAGCCCACGCTGAGCATGATGGTTCAGAAACTGGAGGAGGAGCTTGAAGTGAAAATTTTTGATCGCACAGCACATCCGGTGGAAACCACGGCTATCGGTCAGCAAATAATAGAGCAGGCGCGTGTTGCATTGCGTCAACTCAACCGCCTGAAAGCCATTGCCGAGAACGAACGGAAGATGGTGAAAGGCCCGTTTCGCTTAGCTATCATTCCAACCATTGCCGCGTATGTGGTTCCCGAGTTGTTGAACAGCCAGCGCAAAAGTCATAACCGTATGGAACTAATGCTGCAGGAAAAACCGACTCATCGTATTATTGAAGATTTATTAAACGGTACGATTGACGGCGGGCTGATGGCCGGCCCGCTGAATCACCCGAAACTTGTCGAATATCCGCTGTACTACGAACAGTTTTTTGCCTATGTGTCGCCGAAAGAAAAATGGTACAAACGCCGCGAAATAGATTTGGAGAAAATCGATATCAACAACCTTTGGCTGCTGGAAAACGTGCATTGCCTGCGCGGGCAAATCGAGCGCTTGTGCCAGTTGAAGAAACGCACAGGGCATCCGCATGCGCCGGTGAGCTACGAGGCGGGCAGCATCGATACGCTGATAAATGTGGTGGACAATAACGCCGGCCTCACGATTATTCCCGAAATGGCTGCCATGAGCCTGAGCGAAGAAAGGCAGGAGCACCTTCGAACATTCAAAGGCCGCCGGGCTTACCGCGAAGTATCATTGTTTGTCAGTGTGGAGTATGTGCGCAAGGCGATGCTGGAGGTGGTGCAGGAACTCGTCAAGGCATCCGTCCCGAAATCCATGCAGGATACCCGCTTAAAGAGCTACACCGTGGAGCTGGATCTGTAGTTTGCAGCTAAGTGATGACATATTATACATCATTTTTTCGCCGGCTTGGCGCTCATTTCAAACACTAACTCCCCACCGTTCATAATATCTTCGTGTGAAATAAAATGCGAATTATACGGTTTGCCATTCAGTTTTACCGATTTCACATACACATTTTTATCGCTGAAATTCGTGGCTTTGATGACGAACGTATTTCCATTTTCCAACTGCAATGTTGCCTGTCCGGCATTGGGCGACCCCAGTACATATTGATCGGAGCCGGGGCACAGGGGATAAAATCCCATCGCCGAAAATACGTACCACGCCGACATTTGCCCGCAATCGTCGTTGCCGCACAAGCCGTCGGGTTTGTTTTTGTACATGCGGTGCATGATTTCGCGCACGCGCGCTTGTGTTTTCCACGGTTGCGAGGTCCATGCGTATAAATACGCCACATGGTGGCTGGGCTCGTTGCCATGTACATAATTGCCCATCAATCCTTCTTCGTTGATATCTTCGGTATTTTCGAAATACTTGGCCGGTAATTTCATCGTAAATAGCGAATCCAAGCGCTCCGTAAAACGCTTGTCGCCGCCCATTTGCGCGATGAGGCCGGGCACATCCTGCGGCACAAAAAACGAATAATTCCACGAATTTCCTTCGATAAAACCTTGTCCGTGCGTGTCGAGCAAGTCGAACGGTTCTTTGAAGTTGCCTTGTTCGTCTTTCGGGCGGGCAAAGCCGAGGCGCGGGTCGAAAACATTTTTATAGTTTTGCGCCCGCCGGTTATATTGTTCGGCAATGTCTGCACGGTTTACGCGTTTGGCCAAGGCGGCAATCGTCCAGTCGTCGTAGGCATATTCCAAGGTAATGGAAGCCGATACGCCGCTTTTTTCAAGCGGCACATAGCCGAGGCGGATATAATCTCCTGTTTGGTCGTAATAGTTCACATTCGAACTGTTGACACACGCTTGCAAAGCCAATTCCCGGTCGATATTCAGCCCTTTGGCAACAGCATCGGAAACTACCGACACGGAGTGGTAGCCAATCATGCACCAGTTCTCGTTGCCCATGTGCGACCACACGGGAAGCATTTTGTGTACGCTCTGTTGATAGTGGTCGAGCATGGAGTTGACAAACTGTTCGCTGTAGCCCTGCTTGATGAGGTTCATCAACGGATGTTCGGCACGGAAGGTGTCCCATACGGAGAAAACCGTGTAGTTCGTGCGCCCCGGCGCCGCTTGATGGATATTGTGGTCGATGCCGCGGTAGCGCCCGTCCACATCCTGATAGAGCGAAGGGTTAATCATCGTTCGGTACAGCGCCGTATAAAACACCGCTTTTCGCTCGTCGTCGGCCTGCACTTCGATGGCGCTCAATTCTTTTTCCCACTTGCTTTGCGCTTCGTCCCGCAGTTGTTCGAAATTTTTTCCGGCCGTTTCGGCTTCCAGATTTTTCAACGCTCCCAAACAATCCACCGCCGAAAGCGCCACTTTTACTTCTAATGCTTCGTCTTTCGCAAAATCAAAATCGAAAAAAGCGGTAAGTTGCGTACCGAACATTTCGGGAAAATTTTTAGTCATATCGAATTTTCTCCAAAACCCGTTGTACTTCACTTTTTCGTTATTCCGGCAACCGAAATTTTTGATGGGTTTCGAGAATTTCACCGCGAAATAAATATAGTTCATTCGCGACCAACCGCGGGTAATGCGGTAGCCGGTCAGCGTATATTCGTCTTCCACGCGCAGATTGGCCATCAACACTTTGCCGTCGTAATTGTAAATGCCGTAGGCAAGGTCTAAGATAATGTGCCCTTCGCCTTCGGGAAAAGTGTATTTATGTACGCCCACCCGTTCGGTGGCGGTGAGTTCGGCTTTAATATCATAATCGTCCAGCAACACGGAATAATAACCCGGAGCGGCTTTTTCGGAGCGATGGTTAAAGCGCGAGCGATAGCCGCTTTCGGGAGCATCGGTTGTACCCATGTCCAATTGCACAGCGCCGGTAATGGGCATAATTAAGATATCGCCCAAATCGGAATGGCCGGTACCGTTGAAATGCGTGTGGCTGAAACCCACGATGCTTTTATCGTCGTATTGATAGCCGGCGCAATAACGATAAGCATCGGGCTGGTATTTCCCGTCGATGTTGTGCGGAATCATGTCGGTATCGGGGCTTAGTTGCACGGCGCCGAACGGCACGCAGGCGCCGGGGAAGGTGTGTCCCATGCTTTTGGTTCCCACGAAGGGGTTTACGTAATCAATAAGTTGTTTTTCCTGTGCCGGAAGACTGCTTGTTGCAACCAACATCAATGCCGTAATGCTAAGTAATATATGCATAATTATTTGGATTTAACGGGAAGTAACAAAGGTAGCTTAATTTTGTATTTTTCATAAATTAATTTTGGCATTATTCTTGCTGTATTAGGGGAATAAATTTGTCTTTAAATACATGCTTTTTCTGAAAAAAAAGAATTACGTAATCTGTATAGGACTGTTTCTCCTTATTCCTTTTTTCCTGCAGGCGCAGTCGTATGAAGGCCCTAAGCATGACACCTTGTTTTTGGCAAACGGCGAAGTATTGGTGGGAGAAATCAAAGATTTATCGCTGGGAATGCTTACCATAGATTCTAAAAGCATTGGGTTGATTAGTATTAAAACATCTAAGATTGCCACCATTAGCACGCTGTCCGACTATATGCGGATAGAAACCGTGGAGAAAATAGTGTACTATGCCACCATACGGCCGTCGGCGGAATTCAACATGGTACGTATTGTCAATAATTCGGGAATTGACGAAGTACTGCCCATTTCACACATCAACACCATGTCGTTTATCGAGAAAACATTTCTTAAAAGTGCGCGGGGGACTGCTTCGGCAGGGTTTACCTATTCGCATTCCAGCAATATCGGACAGTTAACGTTGAATGCCAATATTTCACTTACATCGCGAAAATTTAATCTGGATATTACCATGGAGGAAATGGCTTCTATCAAAGACTCGGTATTTTCGCGCGACCGCGAAGAGGTAAATATTGCCGGTTACTATATGCTCGGGATAAGTAACAAGTGGTATATATTAGGAGAATTGGATTACCAGCGCAATTTGGAACTTTCTATTGCCCGGCGTTTCCAGCAAATTTTAGGGGGAGGGCGTAAATTTATTTTCTCGCCCAGTACGCAAATTTTGAGCTTGGCCGGGCTGAGCACCAACCAGGAACACAGCACCACGGGACAGAATGAGAATTTTCTACTTGAAATCCCCATAGGCTTTGTGTTTAATTATTTCAAATTCTCACATCCCAATTTGCAATTCTCTTCCCAAAATATATTTTATGCCAGCCTTTCGCAAAAAGGCCGCGTGCGGTATGATTCAAATACCTCGGTTTCTTATGAATTGATTAAGAATCTGGCATTCACATGGAACGTTTATCTCAACTATGACCGCCAGCCGCCCGATCCTACCGCCGGAAAAATAGACTATGGCACGACCGTGAGTTTAACGTATAAATTTTAGCAGCTACTCCCGGCAAATAGTATAGGCGCCTCTTCATATATGGGATTTTTTTGTAAATTTGTTGCTTCTGTCACCTATATATGATTCAACAAACACTACAGCAACACCAATGGAAAGCGTTCCGGCGGCACTCGATGTTCGGGCGGAACAAGGGCGTCCGCATTTTCCTGTTCATCCTGTTCGGCATTCTGGCATTATACCTGCTCGGCCTTGGATTTCTACTGAACAACGTTTTAGTGGAAATAGTTCCCGGCGCAAAAGCCATCGACACGTTCAACTCGTTTTTGCTTTACCTGTTTTTAGGAGATTTTCTTTTGAAATTCGCGCTAAAAAAAAGCCAGTCGATGCAGATTGCACCCTATCTCACGCTTCCTATCAAACGCAATCGTTTATTCGATTTTCTGCTCATCAAGGAATTTTCGAACGTGTGGAATTTATACTGGCTTTTTCTCATCATCCCGTTTTCCATCAGCGCCATTATGCCGTTCTACGGCTTCGGGAGCGCGTTTATTTATTGGGTATTTTTTTATTTGCTGTGTGTGAGCAACAGCCTGCTGGCACGAATTTGCGACAATCTTTTCAATCAACATTGGGCATTTTTGTTATTGCCGATAGGAGTTGCCCTGGTCATTCCCGGATTGGACTTCGGTGTGGGAATTGATTTTGAAAGCTACATGCAAGCATTCGGCGAGTTAATACTTCAAAAAGATGTATTAGTTTGGCTGGCATTGATTATTGTATTGCTTGTTTTGTGGAAAATGAACCATCTGCAAATGCGCGCCGAAATTTACCGTGGCATGCAAGGCGAAAAAGTTACCAAAGCCAGCGCCTTTTCAGGCTTTGCGTTCCTCGACCGCTTGGGCGAAATCGGCGAATTCATCAATTTGGAGCTGAAAATGATTACACGGGGCAAACGCCTGCGTACACAAATGTTCATGACGTTCTTTTTCGTAGCATACGCTATTTTTCAACTCTACACCAACAAAATGATTCAGGAAAATTTTTTCATGAATGTCTTCTGGAGTGTACTGATGATAGGATTTTTCGGCATGGTGATGGGGCAATTTATCTTCACCGCCGAATCGGCTTCGTTCGACGGATTGATGGCACGGAACCACTCGTTACTAAATGTGTTGCGGGCAAAATATTTACTTTACACGATTGTTTCCGTAGTAGTCCTATTGGTCTTTTTAATTCCGGCCTATCACGGGAAACTAAGTTTCCTGCTCGTAATTTCCTCCTTCTTTTTCGCTATCGGCCTGATGTATTTCGGCATCTTTCAGAATGCGGTTTACAACAAAAGTTATATCGATATTTTTGAAAGCGGTTTCTTTAACTGGAAAGGCACCTCTTCGAATATG
>JAVBOD010000038.1:0-10856 GCA_031551045.1 Bacteroidales bacterium | reverse complement strand
TGATTTTCATCGGGGAATATCAGCATTTCGGCCGGTACGCCGATGGTTTTAGCCGCATTGAAGGCGGCCATCCCCTGATCGAACGGCACGCGGTAATCTTTTTCGCCGTGTGTCACTAAAATCGGCGTATCCCATTTATCCACGAACAAATGCGGCGAATTGGCATAGGTGCGTTGTGCAATTTTATTATTCTTTTCCCAAGGCGCACCGCCGTTGTCCCACGTGTTGAACCACATTTCTTCGGTAGTCATGTACATGTGTTCCACATTGAAAATACCGGCATGGGCAATGAATGCTTTGAAGCGTTTGTTGTGATGTCCCGCTAACCAATACACGGAAAATCCGCCGTAGCTGGCGCCTGCACAACCGATGCGGCCGGCATCTACAAAAGGTTCTTTCGCCATTACGTCCACCGAAGTGAGATAATCCTGCATATTCAGCCCACCGTAATCGCCACTGATTTGTTCGCACCATTCCTGTCCGAAAGCAGTAGTACCGCGGCGGTTCGGAAGAATCACGATATAATCGTTGGCGGCCATCAACTGGTAATTCCAGCGGTACGACCAGCCTTGGCTAATGGTTCCTTGCGGCCCGCCGAGGCACATCATAATGGCGGGATATTTTTTATTAGCATCGAAATTCGGCGGATACACAATCCATGTGTGCATTTGTTTGCCGTCCACCGTTTTCATCCAGCGCTCCTCTACTTTGCCCATCGTAAGTTGGTCGAGAATAGGTTTGTTTTCGAACGAAAGTTGAGTAGCTTCGCCGGTTTGCGCATTGATAGCATAAATTTCGTTGGGGCACGACATGGTGCGGCGTAGCGTAATGAGTTGTTCGCCCACCGCCGCCGGTGCATCGTAATCGCAAATCCCGGAAGAAAGTTGCGCAATGGTTTTATCTTCGATATTCACAGTATATATATGTGTCAGCGCTTTTACGCACGAAGCCATGTAAATGGTTTTGCTGTCGTTGTTCCATGTAAATCCGCCGGCGTTGTAATCGAATTTTTCGGTAAGATATGTTTTTTCTTTGGTGCCCATATTCATCACAAAGAGGCGGTTCTTGTCGGCTTCGTAGCCTTCGCGCTCCATGCTTTCCCAGGCGAGCCACTGCCCGTCGGGCGAGAAAGCGGGCTGCACATCGTAGCCCATCATGCCTTCGGTAAGGTTGGCAATGGTTTTCTTGGCCGCTACATCATACAAATAAATGTCGGTATTGGTAGAAAAAGCATAATCACGTCCTACTTTTTTACGGCACGAATAGGCAATGTGTTTTCCATCGGGGCTCCACGATAACTCATTGATACCGCCGAACGGTTTGGTCGGGCATTCGTAGGGTTCGCCTTCCAAAATGTCGGTAATGTTCGCCAACGTTTTCCCATCGAAATCGGCAAAGAACGGATGCGGCGCCGTTTCCACCCATTCGTCCCAGTGGCGGTACATCAAATCATCGGCATAATAGGCTGTCGCTTTCGGAAGATCCGGGAATAAATCGGTAGGGCGTTTCCCGGCTTTCACTTCGCTCACAAACAAAATTTGTTTTCCATCGGGCGAAAATTCAAATTCCGAAATGCCGGCGGCATAATCGCTCACTTGCACCGGGCTACTGCCATCGGGGTTCATCGTCCAGATTTGCCCGCCGGTAAGATAGGCGATTTTTTTGCCGTCGCGCGTCCAGCGGGCATTGGCTTCGCCTTTGGGCGTGTGCGTGATTTGTTGAGGGTTGCTGCCATCGACATTCATGGTGAACAGCTCGCGGTTGCTGCGATTTTCTTCAATGCTGGCAAACGACACTCCATACACAATCGTTTTCCCGTCGGGCGACAATTGCGGGTCGGTCACGCGGCCGAAAAGATTAAGGATTTCCGGCGTCAAGCGGCCGTTTTCGACTTTCACTTCGCTCCGGCCGATAAGTTTTACAGGTTCTTCTTTTTTCGCTTCTTTGCATGCATTCAGCGAAAGCACCATGGTGGATGTTAACATAAGGAAAAATGCGTATTTTTTCATAGAACGTGGGTTATTTTGATGTTAGATTTTTGACATTGGATATTAGAGGTTGAATGGTTGAGGTTAGATACGGCATTGCGGGCGTAGCGAAGCAATCTCTCTATCATAGCAATGACGGGCAAGTACAGCTACAACCATTGCTTATGTTCCGGCAAGAATATTTCGGCCATCATGCAACGGGCGCTTCCGCCGCCGTTCACCTCAATAGTGTGTAATGCCGGATGAATAATCGGGTTGTATTTCTCCAGCGCCTTTAATTGTTCGGATAGCAACGAGCGGTAAGCCGTGTCGGACATTACCAAAAAGCGCGTTCCTTTTACGTTTTGAATTTGCAACATATTTCCTGCAAAATGCTCCATTTGTTCCATAGAAATAGCAACAATTTCTTTACTTGTTTTCCCCAGCGTATCCGTCACTTTTTTCCGTTCGCCGGCATTGGGAATAGAATCGAGACAAATCACAGCATACTTATCGGCCACGCACATCATCACGTTGGTGTGATAAATTTCGCCGCCGTTGCGGTCACGGGAAGTAAACGTGCAAGCCGTGTAGCCGAGTTGCTCGCAAAAATCGGCCAATATTTTTTCATTCGTGCGGGGCGACAAACAAGCGTACACTATTTTGTGCTCGCGGTCTAAAATCATACTGCCGGTTCCTTCCAAAAAGATTTCCTGCTTTTCGTAATGCGAAAAATCGATTACTCTTTTTACTTCGAATTTCGTGCGAAGCAAGGTCAGGATATGCGGCTTCCGCTCCAACCGGCGGTTGGCGGCAAACATCGGATAAAGGCACACCGTGCCGTCGGCATGAAACGACATCCAGTTGTTCGGGAAAATAGAATCGGGCGTATGCGGCTCCGGCGTATCGTCCAGCAGCGTAACATCCACTTTTTGCGCCCGCAATTGCGCCACAAAATCGTCGAACTCCCGAAGGGCTTTCTGTTGTGTACCGCTATCGTTATTAGCCTGCTGAAAAGCGTTGTTCACTGCCGTTTCGGGATTGTATCCGAAACGCACGGGGCGAATCATTAAAAGATGTGAGGTGGTTTGCATGGGCTTATTCGCACTCTAAAATTGATTTTTTAATAATCCCGATAGCTTCCATCAATTGCTCTTCGCTAATTACCAGAGGCGGGGCAAAGCGAATAATGTGGCGATGGGTAGGCTTTGCCAACAAGCCGTTTTCGGCCATTTTCAAACAAACGTCCCACGCCTCTTTTCCGTTTTTCGGTTGCACGACAATGGCATTTAATAAACCTTTTCCGCGGATAAGACCAATCATCTCCGATTTGATTTTCGACATTTCGCTCCGGAACAATTGTCCTAATTTTTCGGCGCGCTCGGCTAATTTTTCTTCTTTCACTACTTCGAGGGCAGCCATTGCTACACGGCATGCCAGCGGGAATCCGCCAAAGGTAGAACCGTGTTCTCCGGGACGAATGGTCATCATCACATCGTCGTCGGCCAGTACGACTGATACCGGCAAAACACCGCCGGAAATAGCTTTCCCGAGTATTACCATATCGGGGCGCACACCTTCGTGGTCGCAACACAATATTTTTCCGGTACGCGCAATACCGGTCTGCACTTCGTCTGCAATGAACAGCACGTTGTTTTTCTCACATAGTTCTGCGCATTTTTTCAAATAACCTTCATCGGGAACAAACACGCCGGCTTCGCCTTGTATAGGCTCTACAATAAATCCGGCAACTTTCTTTCCATGTTGTTCTAAAACTCGTTCCAATGCAAGGCTGTCGTTATAGGGAATTTTCACAAAGCCGGGCGTATGCGGGCCGAAATGGGCATACGAATCAGGGTCGGTGGACATGGAAACGATACTGATCGTGCGGCCGTGAAAATTGCTTTCGCAACAAATGATAATCGCTTCGTTATCGGGAATTCCTTTACGCACATAGCCCCAACGACGCGCCAGTTTTAGCGCTGTCTCCACGGCTTCGGCGCCGGAGTTCATCGGCAACATTTTTTGATAGCCGAAAAATTCCGATACATATTTTTCATACGGGCCCAAGCAATTATTATAGAAAGCGCGGGAAGTGAGGCAAAGCGTTTTTGCTTGCTCCGTCAATGCGGCTATAATTTTCGGGTGACAATGCCCCTGGTTCACGGCGGAATAGGCCGACAGGAAATCGAAATAGCGTTTCCCGTCCACATCCCATACAAAAATGCCTTCGCCTCGTTCCAATACTACCGGAAGCGGATGATAGTTGTGCGCACCGTATTGGTCTTCGGTGTCGATAAATTGTTGTGCTTTGCTGGAAATTTTCATATACTAAATTAGTTAGACGAATAAATTTTAAAGGTAAAAAATTTCTTTGAAATATACAAATGCTACAAACTCATCCGTATGCGCCATGCGGTGGGAAAGAGATTGTTGGCGCGCATTCCGAGATTTTTCACAAAACCTAACGGCTGATTTTTGTAAGAGATAAGTATAAAACCTTTCGGAGCATTGGGCAAGAGTATATTTTCGCGGCGCAAGTATCGTTGCGCTGTCAGTAAATCAACATTCTCCAAAGGAAAGGCGTTTTTATTTACCGCATCCGAAAGCGCTAATGCAATATCCGGAATCACGTCTTTTCCTTTTACCTCGGCCACTGCAACGCCGGCTTGCCAAACGTGCAGATAATGTTGAAGCAAGTTCATTTCTTGCTCGTATAGGACAGGCAACGCTACAATTTTTTCTTGCCGGCGTTTAAAAATAAAATCGTCCTTCAACCACTTTTGAATTTCTTTCGGAAGCGGTAAAGTGTCGCCTTGTTTTGCTTTGGTTGATTTTGTACTATATTTTGCAGAAGTTTTTTTTGCGTTACAGCCGGTTTTTCGCAGGACACTCACAAAAAAACCTTCTCCTTTTGTTTTATGCGGATAGAAACGGTAGCCGCCTTCGCTTTCTGTAATATTCCAGGCAGAAGGGACCGGTACGTGCAATAACTCCGCGCCCAATGTCTCGCAAATCCATTGCACATTATCTTCGTTTTCCGTTCGATTGTACGTGCAAGTGCTGTATAATAAAATCCCGTCGGGTGCTAATGTTTCCCACGCATCGGCTACAATGCGGCGTTGGCGTTCGGCGCACAATTGGACATTGGCCGGGCTCCATTCGCTCACTGCCGCCGGGTCTTTGCGGAACATCCCTTCGCCCGAGCATGGCGCATCGATAAGCAATACATCAAAAAAATGCGGCAATGCGGCAAAATCTTTCGGGTCGTTATTAGTCACAACAACGTTCGGATTTCCCCATTTTACGAGGTTTTCCTGAAGGATGGCCGTACGCGGGCGAATGACTTCGTTCGCCGCCAATAAGCTTCCGGCAGGTAAAAAATCGGCCAATAAGGTTGATTTTCCACCGGGCGCCGCACACAAATCCAAACATTTGACAGCGTTTCCGGTAAAAAGTTGTCCGGCCAAATAGGCTAAAAATAGCGACGACGCTTCTTGCACGTAATAAACTCCGGCATGCAACAAGGGATCGAGGGTAAACACAGGGCGGGCGGGTAAATAGTAGCCGCTTTCGCACCACGGAACCGGTTCATTTTCGTCAAAAAAAGAAGGTTCCGCTATTCCCGCCTTGTGCCGGTTATAGCGGATACTTACCGGCGGCGCAGTGTCCAGGGCCAGCAAAAAAGCGCTCGTTTCCTCGCCGAGCAAGCCCTGCATTTGGGTAATAAAACGTTCGGGTAACTGCATGAAATCGTATCTGTTCAACAAAAATAATAAATAATTTTTGGAAGACATTTAAATGATTTGTAATTTTAGCGCAAATTTCCTCGGACATGAAGCGATTTTTCAGCGTATTAGTCTTGGGGCCGCTAAGCCTGCTCTATGGCTTAACGGTTTTTATCCGTAATAAATTATATGATTGGAATTTTTTTCACTCCACAGCATTCGATTTACCCGTCATCAGCGTTGGAAATATTACCGTGGGCGGAACCGGCAAAACGCCGCACACCGAAATGTTGATTTCCATGCTGCACACTACGATGAAAATAGCGGTGCTTTCGCGCGGCTACAAACGCAGGACAAAAGGATTTCGCTATGTGGAGGCAACGGATACTGCCGGACAAGCAGGCGACGAACCTTTGCAGATGAAGCGTAAATTTCCGGAAGTAACGGTAGCCGTAGATGTTGATCGCATACATGGCATCCAACGGTTGATGAAGGATGTGCCGGATTTGCAAGCCGTGATTTTGGACGATGCGTTTCAGTACCGCAAGATAAGGCCGGCCTTGTCGTTGCTTATGATAGACTACAATCGCCCTGTCCGGAAAGATTTTTATCTTCCCCTGGGGCGTTTACGCGATAGCAAAGGACAGCAACGCCGCGCCGATATCATTTTCCTCACTAAATGCCCGGCGCAGCTCAAACCCATTGAACGGCGCGTGATGTCGAAAGACGTGCACGCTTATCCTTATCAACAGCTGTATTTTTCGACATTCAACTACGGGGGCAAGCGGGCGGTTTTCGAAGAAAGTAATTTCAGCCAAAAAGCAAGCGAAGCAATTGCCGTTACGGGCATAGCCAATCCGGCGCCATTTCTGGAACAGGTGAAGAGAGAACATCGCCTGAAAGCGCATCTGGCTTTTCCCGACCATCACGCTTTTTCGGCCAATGATGTGCAGAAAATTAATGCGGTTGCAGCGCAATATCCCGAAGCGCTGTTGCTCACCACCGAAAAAGATGCTTTGCGCTTATACGAAACACAAGGGCTGGCGGATGAAGCAAAGCAACGTTTCTTTTATATTCCGGTAGAAGTAGCATTTTTAGAAGAAGCCGATAAAGCCAAGTTCGCAAAATACATTGTAAGTTATGTCCGGAAGAACCGGCGGAACACGATTTTGTATCCGATAGGGTAAAGCCTCCTTAGCCCAAAGGAGCATAAAAAGATGAATATCATCAACGGGTTTTAGTATTTATCAACACCAAGGTTATCCAACTCAAAATACACAATAGCATGGAAACGAAGAAAGATAATTCACCGGAAAGGAAGGAATCCCGGGATGGATTTACCAGTAAATTCGGGGTGCTGGTGGCGGTGGCCGGTTCAGCAGTGGGGCTTGGCAATTTATGGCGTTTCCCCTACATGGTAGGAACGCATGGCGGAGCGGCATTCATTCTTTTATATTTGCTTTTCGTGATTGTCATTTGCTTGCCGATTATGTTTTCGGAATTTATTATCGGCCGCCGCACACAATCGAACGTATTCGGCGCTTTCCGGAAATTAGCGCCGGGAACGGCTTGGCCTGGAATAGGATTTTTAAGCGTGCTGGCCGCTTTGTGCATCATGGCGTTTTACAGTGTTGTGGGCGGCTGGACGTTGAAATACATCGAACTATCGATTACGGGGGTGTTTTCGGAAAGGGACAGTAGCAACACGCTGGAAACGATGTTTAACCATTTTATTGCATCGCCCGTAGAGCCGTTGTTTTGGCATTTGTTATTCTTATGCTTATCCGGCGCTATTGTGTTTTTCGGAATCAAAAACGGCATTGAGAAATATTCGAAAATCCTGATGCCGGTATTGTTTTTCATGGTGATGCTGCTGGCTGTCCGAGCGCTAATGTTGCCTGGAGCCGGCGCCGGAGTGGAATATTTGTTTAAACCCGATTTCTCGAAAATTACGGGCGAAGTGGCGCTGGCAGCACTTGGCCAAGCCTTCTTTTCATTGAGTTTAGGAATGGGCTGTGTAATAACTTACGGGTCTTATGTAAAAAAGAACGCCAATCTGATAAATACGTCTTTTAAAGTAATGCTTGCCGACACGGGGTTTGCATTATTGGCCGGTTTAGCCATTATGCCGGCGGTGTTTGCCTTCGGCATTGCTCCCGGCGAAGGGCCGAGCCTGGTATTTATCACCGTACCGAAAATTTTCATGCAATTACCTTTCGGAACATTCTTCTCTGTGGTGTTTTTCATCGTATTAATGGTGGCGGCACTTACCTCAGCCATTTCGTTGCTCGAAGTAATAACCGCCTATCTGAAAGAAGAATTTCACATAAAACGCGGAATGGCCGTGGGCATTGCCATAACAGCGATTGGCATATTGGGCGCTTTCTCGTCGCTCTCGCAAGGTTCATTAAGCGATGTAACTATTTTCGGAAAAAATATTTTCGACATGTTCGACTACCTTTCATCCAATATCTTATTACCGTTGGGAGGGTTGCTGATTGTACTTTTCGTCGGATGGAAAATGAAGCGCACCGATGTGTATGACGAACTCACCAATGGCGGAAGCATTCGCATGCACTCGTTCAACACGGTACTGTTTTTATTGAAATATATTATTCCCGTGGCTATTGCTATTATTTTAATTAATAGTGCGTTTTGATCCGGCTTTGGGATTGGGGCGTTTTATTCCGCCGCCAATTCCTCCATCAACACCGTGATTTTTTTTACAAATGCTGACTCGATTTGTTTCGCCAAGCCAAATATCATCTGAAAAAATACCTGCCTCCGCTAATGACATTATTCAACACAGCTTGGCTAAAGCAATTCTATAATTCGAGCCACTCTATGCAAGTTGGTTGTGTCAACGACATAAAAACTCTTTTGCCGCTTCCCGCGCTTTGAAAAAAACGGACGATAGCATCATTGCTAACCTCAATTTCTTCATAAGGGGTATTTGTATAAAAAATAGTCATTCCTCTCAAATTTAGATCGGGGTTTCTGCCCACAGACTGAAAGCCGGGATGTCCATCCTCGGGAAAATAAGTAAGATTCGCATATTCATGATTCACCAATATCGCAAGACATGGATTTTTCTCTTTGTCGTAGATCCAGAATTCGTTTACTTCGGTTCCATAACGCATGTTTAAAACAGCCTCAAATGCGTCCATCGTCTCACAATCCACCGTTCCGCCAAAATGTGAAACTTTCATAATAGATTGGGTTTAAGGGGGTAAATTTAGTGTAATTTTCAGAATCCGGCCGCTCCAATAAAACAAATTCTCTTATCTTTGTGGCAATACTGAAAACTTAAAACATCATCAATATGAAAAAACTTATTCCCGTCCTGTGCTTGCTATGTTTTTGCATGACATTCGGCATAGCACAAAACACTCCTGTTACGAAAAGTAATTACGAGGCGCCCTCGCGTTTTTCTCCGGCCAAAGTGAATAAAATGGTATTTTCAACGGCGGTTGATGCACATTGGTTGAAGAAAGGCAACAAGTTCTGGTACACCTACGGAACGCCCGAAGGGAGCAAATGGTATATGGTGGATGCCGCTAAAGGATCCAAACGCGAACTATTCGATGCTGCCAAACTGGCGGCCGACATCACGCTGATTGTAAAAGACCCCTTTGATGCACAACACGTGCCTATCCAAAACCTGAAATTTTTGGACGATGAAAATATCATCCGTTTCGAAATCAGAAGTACGCTCGACGTGGATAAGAAAGAGGAAGGAAAAAAAGATGAGCCGCAGAAAAAAGGAGAAAGCAAGGGAAAAGAAAAAAAAGTTTTTTATTTCGATTATAACCTGACAACCGGCCAGTTGACCGAACTGAAAGATTACGACAAAGAAAAAGAATATCCGCGTTGGGCAAACATTTCGCCCGACGGAGAAATGGTCGTTTTTACCAAGCAAAATAATTTGTATTGGATGGACAAAGAAAATTTTGCAAAAGCTCGCAAGAACGAAGACGACAGCACCATTGTGGAACATCAATTAACGACCGATGGGGAAGAGGATTTCAGCTGGGGGCGCGAGCGCAACGAAACCAATGTAGATAAGGAAAAAAATAAGGACAAACGCAAAGGCGCCTTCGGCATGTGGTCTCCCGATTCAAAACACGTTCTACTCAACCGTACCGATGAACGCAACGTGAAAGAATTGTGGGTTATCAATAGCATTGCTACGCCGCGCCCCACCTTGGAGACTTATAAATATCACATGCCCGGCGAGGCCGAAGCGCCACAACAACATTTGTATATTTTCGATATGCAGGCTAAAACTTATCGGGAAATAAACACGGCAGCCTTTAAAGACCAAACTATTTCCGTGGCACGGAAACCCGTACTGAAAAAGAATCGCGATGATGATTACAATGCCTCCGTGTGGCTCGGTACGCCCGATAAATTCTACCTCACACGCACCAGCCGCGATATCAAGCGGGTGGATATTTGTGAAGTGAACGTAAAAAGCGGAGAAGTGAAAGTGTTGATTGAAGAACGCTTGAATACGTATGTAGAAACCCGC
Organism: Bacteroidales bacterium; assembly: GCA_031551045.1. Taxonomy (GTDB): domain Bacteria; phylum Bacteroidota; class Bacteroidia; order Bacteroidales; family UBA932; genus JAVBOD01. The sequence continues at coordinate 630 of JAVBOD010000038.1, read as the reverse complement.
CCGTTGGGCTATGTGAATAACGGCAGGGAACTCATACAATGGTCGGAACGCACGGGCTGGGCGCATTTTTATTTGTATGACGGCAATGGAAATTTGAAAAATGCGATTACCTCCGGCCCTTATCACTGCGAAAGCATTGCCGGTATCGACGAGGCGAACCGCGTGTTGTATTTCACCGCCAACGGTAAAGAACCGAACGAAAATCCGTACTACACGCATCTCTACCGCGTGAACTTCGACGGTAGCGGCTTAAAATTATTGAACGCCGGCGACTTCGACCACATGGCGAATATGGATGACGACGAAAAATTCTTCATCGATAATTTCTCGCGCGTGAACACTGTCCCGAAATCTATTTTATGTGATAACACCGGCCGTAAGGTGATGGAACTGGAAACTGCCGATTTGTCGCGCCTGTTCGAAGCCGGATACAAATTCCCCGAAATATTCAAAGCGAAAGCCGACGACGGAATTACCGATATCTACGGCGTAATGTATAAACCATTCGAGTTCGATTCCACCAAAAAATATCCTTTGATTGAATACGTATATCCCGGCCCGCAAACCGAAGCCAACAACACATTTTTCTCGAAAGGAATGGACCGCACCGACCGCCTGGCACAATTCGGT
>JAVBOD010000012.1:0-44524 GCA_031551045.1 Bacteroidales bacterium | reverse complement strand
AAAGTGAATCTGGTGTTTAATTACAACGGGTAAGTTTACTTTTACAAGCCCTTACCATGTGTCGTTTTCCTGCTGCTCCGGGAAGGCGCTGCACGTGGTATCCCGCGTTTCGTAAGGCTTGCTTTACACTTCCTTTCGATGAATATGTAACTAATACGCCATCCTCGGATTGGTGCTCGTATAATTTTCTGAATACTCCGTCGCTCCACAAATCCGGTTGTACGGTAGGAGCAAATGCATCAAAGAAAATCAAATCGAACGTTTGTTGTGGTTGATATTCCAACAAGTCATCCGTTATTTTGCAAACTGTAAAATCAGTTGATAACGGAATATCGCAATTCCATGCGCAGGAATGGAGTTGTTTCATTTGTTCCGGTGACGGATAATTTAACGCAAGCACTTCTTCTGTTCTCAGGGGGTATTTTTCCAACGTTGCATAGCGGCACTTTACGTCTTGGGCCTCGCAGGCTTGCCATGTGAGTAACGCGTTTAATCCGGTGCCGAAACCTATTTCCAATATTTGTAAAGGCTGTTGATGAGGCTGCCGTAGTATGAATTGTAGCCCGTTTTCTATAAATACATGGTTAGATTCCGTAATGGCTCCACGGGTAGAATGATAATGTTCATTCAACTCGGGAACGTAAAGTGTCGGCGATCCGTCGGAGGTAATGATTGCTTGGCGTATCATTAGGCAAAGGTAACAATTAAATATTTTTCTTACCTTTGTAAATTCTATTAAAATTTTTAAAAATTATATGGCACTTTTTAGTTCGGTAATGAAGAAGATGTTCGGCTCAAAGTCGGACAGGGATTTGAAAGCTGTTATGCCCTATGTGGATAATATCTTAGCGGCTTATGAGCGGATTGATAAATTGAGCAATGACGAACTGCGAGCGGCATCGCAACGCTTGAAAGAGCTTATCCGCGAACGCATTGCAAAGGACGAAGAGCGCATGGAGGTTTTACGTGCACAAATGGAAGATCCGGAGATGGATGTGCGCGAAAAAGAAAAAATAGCTACGGATATTGATAAGATTACCAAAGATGTTGATAAAACAATTGAAGAGGTGCTGTTGGAAATCATGCCGGATGCTTTCGCTATTGTGAAATCGACGGCACGCCGCTTCAAGGAAAATGAAACCGTACGGGTAACGGCTTCTGACTTCGACCGCGATTTATCGACCCGCAAAGAAAACGTGACCATTGAAGGCAACGAAGCTGTTTGGCAAAATTCGTGGATGGCCGGCGGCAACATGATTACGTGGGACATGGTGCACTATGATGTGCAATTGTTCGGTGGTGTAGTGTTGCATCAGGGAAAAATCGCAGAAATGGCAACCGGTGAGGGAAAAACACTGGTGGCGACATTGCCTGTTTTCCTGAATGCCTTGGCTGGAAAAGGAGTACATGTAGTAACGGTGAATGATTATCTTTCGAGGCGTGACTCCGAGTGGATGGGGCCTATTTATGAATTCCATGGTTTGTCGGTGGATTGTATTGACAAGCACCAACCGAACTCCGACGCGCGCCGCAGAGCCTACCGTTCCGATATTACTTTCGGTACGAATAATGAATTTGGTTTTGATTATCTGCGCGACAACATGGCCATTTCGCCCGAAGATTTGGTGCAACGCAAACATCATTTCTCTATTGTCGATGAGGTGGACTCCGTGTTGGTGGACGATGCGCGTACACCCTTGATTATATCAGGGCCCGTGCCGAAAGGCGAAGACCAGCAATTTATGGAGTATCGCCCATTCGTGGAAAAAATCTACAATGCGCAACGCAATTTGGTAACCCAATTGCTGAACGATGCCAAGAAATTACTGTCCGAAGGGAAAAATGATGAAGGTGGAAAGCTGTTATTGCGTGCCCATAAAGGCTTACCGAAATACAATCCGTTGATTAAATTCCTGAGCGAACAAGGGAACAAGCAACTCATGTTGAAGACCGAGAACTTCTACATGCAGGACAACAACAAGCAAATGCACTTGGTGACCGACGATTTGTTTTTTGTGATTGACGAAAAGCAAAACTCGGTAGAGCTCACCGATAAAGGAATTGATCTGATTTCACAAAATGTAAACGATAATAAATTCTTCGTGTTGCCCGACATTGGCGCCGAAATTGCCGATATCGAAAAGAACGAAACCGATGAACAGAAAAAGTTGGAAAAGAAAGACACTTTGCTGTCTGATTATGCGCTGAAATCGGAACGTGTACACTCGGTGAACCAATTGTTGAAAGCCTATGCCATGTTCGAGAAAGATGTTGAATACGTGGTGATGGACAACAAGGTGAAAATTGTGGACGAACAAACAGGCCGTATTCTCGAAGGAAGGCGTTATTCCGACGGTTTGCACCAAGCTATTGAAGCGAAGGAACGAGTGAAAGTGGAGGCGGCTACACAAACGTTTGCCACTATTACGTTGCAGAACTATTTCCGCATGTATCACAAATTGGCGGGGATGACCGGTACGGCCGAAACGGAAGCGGGCGAATTCTGGAGTATTTACAAACTCGATGTTGTGGTAATTCCCACAAACCGCCCGATTATTCGTCTCGACTACGAAGACCTTATCTACAGAAGTAAACGCGAAAAATATAACGCGGTGATTGCCGAAATTCAACGGCTGGTATTCCCTTATACAACGTATGAATGCGAATACGAAAAGAACAAAGACGGCAGCGTGAAAAAAGACAGCGACGGTAATCCGGTGGCAAAGAAAGACCCGCAAGGCTTGCCGATGCCGAAGTATGATGCACGCGGCGCCTTGATTCCGGCCAAAGACTCCAAAACAGGAGAGCTAACGCCTTGCACTGCACGTCCGGTGTTGGTGGGAACTACGTCGGTGGAAGTTTCGGAATTGTTGAGCCGTATGTTGAAGCTGCGCGGTATCAAACATAACGTGTTGAACGCAAAACAACACGCCCGCGAAGCGGAAATCGTAGCCGAAGCCGGTCAGCCCGGTGCGGTAACCATTGCTACGAATATGGCCGGTCGTGGTACCGACATTAAGCTCGGGCCCGGCGTGAAAGAGGCCGGCGGGTTGGCCATTATCGGAACGGAACGGCACGACAGCCGCCGCGTGGACAGGCAGTTGCGTGGACGCGCCGGACGTCAGGGCGATCCGGGAACATCGAATTTCTTTGTGTCGCTCGAAGACGATTTGATGCGCTTGTTCGGCTCCGGCCGTATTGCCGCTATCGTTGACCGCATGGGCATGAAAGAAGGCGAAGTGTTGCAACACTCCATGCTTTCGAAATCCATTGAACGCGCCCAGCGCAAAGTGGAAGAAAATAACTTCGGTATCCGTAAACGATTATTGGAATACGACGATGTGATGAATTCACAACGCGAAGTGATTTACACGCGTCGTCGCCATGCGCTGCACGGTGAACGCATTGATGTGGATGTGCAGAATATGATGACCGACTTTACCGAATCGTTGATTTCGCAATACCATGGCAAAGCCGATTACAATGAATTTGAATTCGAAGCTATTCGTCAGTTATCGGTAAAACCGGCCTTTGATGAGAAGACCTATGAAGATGCCTCGGTAAGCAAGTTGTCGGAAATGTTGTTGGAACAAGTCGAAGACGTATATCGCCGTAAAACCGAAACTATCGGTCAGCAAGCCTATCCGATTATTAAACAAGTATATGAAACGCAATCGGCCGTATATGAAAATATTGTAGTGCCGATTAGTGACGGACAAAAGATTTTCCAGATTCAGGTGAATCTGAAAAAAGCGTATGAAAGCTCCGGAAAAGAGTTGTTACGTTCCTTGGCTAAGACCGTTACATTAGTGATGATTGACGAACACTGGAAAGAGCATTTGCGTGAAATGGACGACTTGCGCCAGTCGGTACAATCGGCCGTCTATGAACAAAAAGATCCGCTGTTGATTTATAAATTTGAAAGTTATGGTTTGTTCCGCACGATGTTGGATAAGGTAAACCGTGACGTGCTCTCATTCTTGCTGCGTGCCCATATTCCATTACGTGATCCGCAACAAGTACATCAGGGTGGGGCAGAGCGCCGCCGCGTTGATATGAGCCGCATGCAAACCAGCCGCCCGGAATTGGCCGCATCAGGAAACAGCGAACCGAAAACACAAGCGCCGGTACATGTGGAAAAGAAGGTCGGGCGTAATGATCCTTGTCCTTGTGGCAGCGGCAAAAAGTATAAGAATTGCCATGGGCAAAACGAATAATTTTAACGACATTTTAAGAACCCTCGAAAGAGGGTTTTTTTATGCAAAACGTATGATTGTTAATCGTTTTGGCTACAATCTGTTTTTTTCGTACATTTGTAGTTTATTAACCTTAGTTTGCAATGGAACAAAAGAATGAAATTAATATTGAACTCAGCGAAGAAGTCGCTCAGGGTACGTATGCTAATTTAGCCATCATCTCGCATTCGCAAAGCGAGTTTGTCATCGACTTTGTGCGGATGGTTCCCGGCGTGCCCAAAGCCCGCGTTAAAAGCCGTATCATCCTTACGCCCGAACATGCCAAACGCTTGCTGGGCGCCTTGCAGGATAATATCTCTAAATACGAATCGGTAAACGGGAAAATAAAAATCAATGAAGGCGGAGTGCCTCCCATTCCCATGACCTTCGGGCCCGGAACCGCACAAGCGTAAAACAAGCGATGAATGATGAACTATGAATGCGACAAGCGGCCATAAGGCGTCAGCCCATTCATCATTCATAACTCATCATTCATAGTTCAAAAAAACGTCAATCATAAATCACAAATAATAAAGTATGACAAAACCTTTGAAAATTGTAGTGCTGGCCAAGCAAGTGCCGGACACGCGCAATGTGGGTAAAAATGCCATGAAAGAAGACGGAACGGTCAACCGCGCCGCGCTTCCGGCTATTTTCAACCCCGAAGATTTGAATGCCTTGGAGCAAGCATTGCGTTTGAAAGACCGGATTCCCGGTACCACTATCCAGTTATTAACCATGGGGCCCGGCCGTGCCGCCGATATTATCCGCGAAGGACTGTTCCGTGGAGCCGATGGCGGCGTATTGCTTACCGACCGTAAGTTTGCCGGCGCCGATACCCTGGCCACTTCATACGCTTTGGCGCAAGCCATCCGCAAGATGAACCCCGATGTGATTATCGCCGGACGCCAAGCTATCGACGGCGATACGGCGCAAGTAGGGCCGCAAGTAGCCGAAAAACTGAACTGGGCACAAGTGACCTATGCCGAAGAAATCGTATCGTTCGACGGGAAGAAATTGAATATCAAACGCCGCTTGGAACGCGGGGTGGAAACCGTTTCGGCTCCGCTACCGCTGGTAGTTACCGTACATGCGTCGGCGCCCGAATGCCGCCCGCGCCATGCCAAACAGTTGATGAAATACAAACATGCCAAAACACTGACCGAAATTCAGGAAGCCGATAACGATTATGCGGCCGATTTACAAAAAATCGATTACCTGCGTATCACCGAATGGGGTGTTGCCGATGTGGGTGGCGACGAAATTCAATTCGGCCTCTCTGGTTCGCCCACTAAAGTGAAGAAAATCGAAAACATCGTGTTCCAAGCCAAAGAGTCGAAAAAACTCACGGCAGCCGATGCGGATATCGACGGATTGATGCAGGAATTAATAGCAAATCATACCATCGGATAATTAAAAATTCAATAATTTAAGGATTCAAAAATTGTTGAATCTTTGAATTTTAAATCTTGAAATTAAATTTTATGAATAACATATTTGTTTATTGCGAAATAGAAAACGGCAAAGTGGCCGATGTGAGTTTAGAATTGCTCACCAAAGGCCGCGGCTTGGCTGCAAAATTGGGATGCAAAGTAGAAGCATTGGCAATAGGAAATAAATTGGCAGGCATTGAAAAAGAACTGGGGCACTACGGCGCCGACATTGTGCATGTAGCCGATGATGCCCGCTTAGATCCTTTCCGCACCTTGCCTCACGCCGCCATCACCATTGGCGTGCTGAAAGAAGAACAACCGCAAATTGCCTTGTTCGGAGCTACCAGCGTGGGACGCGACTTGGCCCCGCGCGTGTCGAGCGCCCTGAAAAGCGGCTTGACGGCCGACTGTACCAGCCTCGAAATCGGCGACCATACCGACACGAAAGGAAACAGCTATAAAAACCTGTTGTACCAAATTCGTCCGGCTTTCGGCGGAAATATTATTGCTACGATTATCAATCCCGAGTGCCGTCCGCAAATGGCCACGGTACGTGAAGGTGTGATGAAAAAAGAGCCTGTTGCTTCACCCAAAACCGCCGAAGTAAAAAAGGTAGATATTAAAAAACTGTTGAACGATACGGATTTCGTGGTAGAAATTATCGAACGCCACATCGAAGAACGTAAGATAGACATCAAGGGTGCGAATATACTGGTATCCGGTGGCTACGGCGTAGGAAGCAAAGAAAATTTCCAACAATTGTTCGATTTGGCAGCTGTCTTGGGAGCCGAAGTAGGCGCCTCGCGTGCGGCGGTCGATGCCGGCTTTGCTGACCATGCCCGTCAAGTGGGACAAACCGGTGTGACCGTTCGTCCTAAATTATATATCGCTTGCGGAATTTCGGGACAAATCCAGCACACGGCCGGTATGGATCAATCGGCGATGATTATTTCCATCAACACAGACCCTGCTGCACCTATCAATCAAATTGCCGACTATGCCATTGTGGGTGATTTGAACGAAGTGGTTCCGAAAATGATTAAATCGTATAAGAAAAATAGTAAATAATGATGAATGTTGAATTATGAACGATGAATGCGACAAGCGACTATGAGGCGTCAGCTTATTCATGGTTCATCATTCATAACTCATAATTCTACCAAGAACTTACTTAAAATTACAAAAGATGAATTTTTACTCAGATAATAAAGATTTGCAATTCCAGCTTCAACACCCGTTGATGAAAAAAATTGTGGAATTGAAAGAAAAAGGATTTGCCGATAAAGGTAAATATGATTACGCTCCGATGGATGTGGAAGATACCTTGGACAGCTACAATAAGGTGTTGGAAATTGTGGGCGATATTTGCGCCAACATCATTGCGCCGAATGCCGAAAGTGTTGACCACGAAGGCCCGCAGGTCATCGACGGCCGCGTGAAATATGCTGCAGGAACGCAACAAAACCACGATGCATTGACACAAGCCGGCTTGTATGGCATGTCGTTGCCGCGCGAATACGGCGGATTGAATTTTGCCATGGTGCCTTATGTGATGGCGGCCGAAATCGTATCGCGTGCTGATGCGGGTTTTGCCAACATTTGGGGTTTGCAGGATTGTGCCGAAACCATTCACGAGTTTGCTTCGAAAGAAATTAAAGATGAATTTTTGCCGCGTGTAAACAAGGGTGAAACTTGTTCGATGGACTTAACAGAACCCGATGCCGGTAGCGACTTGCAAGCTGTGATGCTTAAAGCAAGCTGGGACGAGAAAAAAGGTGTTTGGTTATTGAACGGCGTAAAACGCTTTATCACCAATGGCGATGCGCAAATTAAACTCGTGTTGGCGCGTTCCGAAGAAGGAACCACTGACGGCCGCGGCTTGTCCTACTTTGTGTACGACAAGGCAAGCAAAGGAGTAACCGTTCGCCGTATCGAAAATAAATTGGGTATCAAAGGCTCTCCGACGGCCGAATTAGTGTTTACCAATGCGCCGGCAAAATTGGTGGGCGACCGTAAAATGGGGCTTATCAAATACGTGATGTCGTTGATGAACGGTGCGCGTTTGGGTGTTGGCGCTCAATCGGTGGGCTTGTCGGAAGGCGCTTACCGCGAAGCGTTGAAATATGCGCACGAACGGGCGCAATTCGGTAAAACCATTGTGAACTTTCCGGCAGTGTACGAAATGTTGGGCGTGATTAAAGCCAAATTGCAAGCATCGCGCGCCTTGCTGTACGAAACATCGCGCTTTGTGGATGTGTACAAGGCATACAACCTGCTTGCCGAAGACCGCAAATTGACGCCGGAAGAACGCAACGAGCAGAAAGAATATCAGAAATTAGCAGACATCTATACGCCGCTGTTGAAACTGTTTGCCAGCGAATATGCCAACCAAAATGCCTACGACTCACTGCAAATACACGGCGGTTCGGGCTTCATGAAAGAATACCCGATTGAACGCATGTACCGCGACGCCCGTATCTTGACGATTTACGAAGGAACTTCGCAGTTGCAAGTGGTAGCAGCTATTCGTGGCGTGACCACCGGTGGCTATCTGCAAAAAATTCGTGAATACGAAAAGCAACCGGTAAAAGCGGAATACGCACACCTAAAGAAAATTTTGGTGGCTATGACCGAGCAATACGAAAAAGCCGTGCAGGAAGTAACCGCTAAAAACGATAATGAATATACCGATTTCCATGCCCGCCGTTTGGTTGAAATGGCTGGGCATATCGTGATGGGTTATTTGCTGTTGCTCGACTCGGAACGGAGCGCCGACTACATTCAATCGGCTGCTATTTTCATTACCCGTGGCCAAGCGTGGAATGCCGAACGTTACGCATTTATCACAAACTTTGAACCCGACCATTTGGGAGCTTACAGCGCCATGAAAGAAACTGTGATGGCGGAATAAGAAGCTGCTGTTTTTATAAAAAGAACGGATGCAAAAAAACTGCATCCGTTCTTTTTATCTCTATGTGAAATGATTTACTTTTTTCTTCCTATAAGCAATGATAATAGGGAAAAACCGGTTTTCATAGCTCTTGTCATGATGGCTAATCTCGAAATCCCTTTTACAGCGCCCAAAACAAGATTTGTAATGGAAAAAGAGGCTTTGAATTGATCGTAATCTTTTTGTAATAGTTTTTCCGATAATTTGATACGCCGCCGCAATACTGCTTGCTCTTTTTCCAACGCTGCTAACGAGCGAATAGTTACGTATTCTTTATTCATAGCTTTGTGTTTTGGGTATTTGCCTCATCATCGCCACCATCGAAGAACATCTTACTGAACATAGCTACTAAGCGGTCGGTTACTAATTTCCTACGGAACACGATTACTAAAATAATCAATAAAAGGAAAAAGCCACCCGTGATACACATGGCGCCAATCATAGAGTTTATCAATGTAGCGATCCAAAAAGTAAGCGCACCTAATAGAAATAATAAAGCAAGATTAAGTAACAAAACACCTATCAATGCACTAAAGAGTACGCTGAAAAAAACCGATAGATTTTTTATCAAACGTAACTTTAGCGCATCAATGCGTAGGTTTACATATTGTGTGACATCCTTTGTCAATTGTTCGAATTGACTGGTCTTTTCTTCCATGATTAGTCGATGTCCTCAAGGTCTGCACACACTTTTTTACTCACTTTCTCACGAAGTTTATCGATTTCTTCGTCCAGTGTTTCTTTTATTTTCTTGCGTGTTTCGCTTCCTTTTTCAGGAGCAAACAGCAATGCAACGATGGCGCCGGCGGCTGCCCCGCCGAGAAATGCCATTAATGTAGAAGGTTTCATAATTGTAATTTTTAAATTATTTTGTGTCCGTCCTTTCTTAGAAATTTTGAACAATAACTATACCATTTTTGCTTCCTTCGTAATTTTACTGTAATTTTGTAAAACATGAAGCGAATAACGTTCATAGGGAGTGGGAGCGTTGCTACAAATTTAGCAAAATCTTTTTATAAAAGCAATTTTGAGATTGTACAAATTTGTAGCGTTAATATTTTGCATGCTAATGAATTGGCAGCTGCTGTCGCGGCTGAAGCTACAACAAGCATTGAAACCCTGAACCCGGTCGATGTTTTTATGATAGCTGTGAATGACGATGCCATTGCGGAAGTCGTAAAAAAACTGCCTGCCGGCGATGCTTTGGTGTTGCATACGGCCGGATCGGTTTCTATGGATGCTTTACAACGTTTTGCCCGTTACGGAGTGCTTTATCCTTTGCAAACATTCACGAAGAAAAAAGAAGTCGATTTCTCGAATGTCCCGTTATTTATTGAAGCAAATACATCGGAAAACTTGGAGAAAGTACGCTTATTGGCTGCTACTATTTCTACATCTGTTTCCACACTATCTACGGAAGAACGTATGAAATTACATGTGGCTGCCGTATTTGCTTGTAATTTTTTAAATTATCTGCTCAGCGCAGCGGCCGATTTAAGCAAGGAAAATTTTCAGGCGCTTCATCCCTTAGTAAACGAGATGGTTGCAAAAGCCTTTGCTTCTCAACACCCGAGACAAGTACAAACAGGGCCTGCCCTGCGTGGCGATAAGGCCATCTTGAAAAAGCACGAAGATTTGCTATCTTTGCATCCTGAATTACAGAAAATATATATCATTTTATCAGAAGCAATAGCTAACCAACATCATGTTCAAATCTAAACTTTCTAAAATTAAAGCCTTTGTTTTCGATGTGGACGGAGTATTCACCGACGGCAATGTATTAGTTAGTGAATCAGGCGATTTATTACGGACTTACAATGCAAAAGACGGCTATGCGCTACGTGTAGCGGTGGAACAAGGCTATCACGTGGGAATTATTACAGGAGGCTCGTCCGAAACTATTCTTAAGCGTTTTAACCCGTTGGGGGTGGTGGATATATATCTGAAATCGCGGAATAAATTACCGGATTTTGTTGATTTTTGCACGAAGCATGAGCTTGACCCGGATGAAGTTTTATTCATGGGCGATGATATTCCCGATTTGGAAATTATGATGGCATGCGGTTTACCCTGCTGTCCTTCCGATGCGGTGCCGGAAATAAAAGATGCGGTGTATTACATTTCCGAACACCGGGGCGGAGCCGGATGCGTGCGCGAGGCGATTGAACAGGTGATGAAGTCTCAGGGAAAATGGAATAATGAGGTACACCAGTTAAGCGTATAGTCTGTTCTTGAATCTATAACCGGAAGATGGATTATATAGAATTACAAATAAGCATTGTGCCATTCGATAATATGACGACTGAATGGCTGATGGCAGAATTGAGTGAGGTCGGTTACGAAAGCTTTTTGGAAACGGAAACAGGCCTCTATGCCTATATTCCCGTATCGCAGTATAAGGAAAATATAGTGAAGGTATTATTGCACGATATGCCGGGGAATAATACGATTACTTATACTCCGAATTTTATTGAAGAAAAAAATTGGAATGCTGTTTGGGAAGAAAATTTTGAACCGGTGATAATTCAAAATAAGCTAACTATTCGTGCGCCTTTTCATAAAAATCTTCCAAAAACAGAACTGGAAATTGTGATGGAGCCGAAAATGGCTTTTGGTACGGGACATCACGAAACGACTTACTTGATGGCCGAAGCGTTGCTGGATTTTCCCGTGAAAGGGCTACAAGTGCTCGATATGGGTTGCGGTACGGGTGTTTTAGCGATTTTGGCCGCTAAACGTGGTGCCAAGAAATTTGTAGATGCTATCGATATTGATGTGTGGGCTAAAAACAGCACCTTTGAAAATGCCCGTCGTAATAGGGTTTTCCAAAAGGTAAGAGCATTGTTGGGCGACGCGTCACTTATCCAACGCAATAAATACGACTTGATATTGGCTAATATTAACCGGAATATTTTGCTTTCGGATATGAGTACTTATGCTATGGGGCTCAAACCGGGAGGAACGTTGATGGTGAGTGGTATTTATTTTTCCGACATACCAGCTGTGGAAGCTGAAGCAATTCATGGTGGTTTTCAAAAACAATCTGAAAAAACAAAAAACAATTGGGCCATGGTGGTCTTTAAGAAAAAAAGCTAATGCCGATTTCTTACAATGACGATTCGCGGCAAATAGGCCATGGTTGAAATAAAAAAAAAGAGAGACTAAAATCTCTCTTTCTTATTTATATGTAAGTATATTTATACTAATTTAAATAATCGTTTCCAGCGAACATTCTTAGGGAACGATTTGTATTTATCGGTAGAGAACCAAATCATAGCCGGCTTTCCTACTACATGGTCTTCAGGAACAAATCCCCAATAGCGGGAATCGAGCGAGTTGTGGCGGTTATCACCCATCATGAAATAATAATCCATTTTAAAAGTATATTCGTTGGTCGCTTGTCCATTAATCGTGATTTGCTCTCCGTTAACCTCTAATTTGTTTCCCTCATATACACTAATGATGCGTTGATATAACGGAAGATTTTCGGAAGTTAAAGTGATGGTAACGCCTTTCTTTGGAACCCATAGCGGGCCGAAATTATCGCGTGTCCAACGGTTATCCGTCGTAAAAGGGAATAGAATGATAGGCGAGTCGGGATAGTCCGGCGGATATATATCATTATTTTGCTCGGCATTAACTACATTCGGAATTTTTTGAATTTGCTCCAATGACGATGCGGTCAGTGGAATTCGTGCATAACCGGGCAAAGTCGGATCAAAATTAACATCGGCCGGAGAGATATTTAATTTATCTAACGTCATTTGATTAATTGGTGTGCCGTTAGTCACTACCATATAGGTCATTTGCAAGCCTTCTATCGCTTTTTGAGGGGTGCCGTTAACAATTACCTGCCCGTTATGAATCTCGAGTGAATCACCGGCAATGGCGACGCAGCGTTTTACATAGTTGTCTTTTTTATCAACCGGACGAACGATGATGGGCCCTAACGATCGTTCCGTGTATTCACGCCCGTTAAGGCGGATATGCGTGTAGTAATCATCCATCGGTGCTTTGGTCAGCACAGTGTCGCCATGCGGCCAGCCGAATACAACAATATCATCGCGTTGCACGGTGCCCAAACCTGCCATGCGGCGATAAGGCCATTTAATCCATTCAACATATGATTTGGAGTTGAATATGGGAAGCGTATTATGTACTAATGGTACGGACAGCGGCGTTTGCGGAATACGGGGGCCATAAGCTACTTTACTCACAAATAAATAGTCGCCGGTAAGCAAGGTGCGTTCCATGGATGAAGTTGGAATCACATAGGCCTCAAAAAAATACATCCGGATAAAGGTAGCGGCTATGAGTGCAAAAATAATAGCATCTACCCAGTCCAACACGGCATTGCGTTTTTCTCCTTCCTTATAATGCTTTTTCCAAAAAGCCCATTTGACTTTTTTGGTGATATAAAGGTCGAAAATGATGAGTAGGCCTAACAACCACCAATAATTACCCAACCAAATTACCCATAACAGATAAAGCAGCGCTATTACGCCGAATTTGAACCACTTGTTCGTGATAATTTCCCTGATTTTTTTCATAGGCTACAAAGATAAAAATTTCTTTTGATTTCCTTAATTATTTACAAAAATAAAGAGGCCGGTACAACCAAGCCTCTTTACAAACCTTAAAACCTTAAACCTATGAAAAAGAATTTCTATCTGTCTTTCTTTGTTAGTAAGACGATGTTGGAAAGAAAAGGTTTAATGCGGGGATATGTTTTTGTAAAAAAAAATAATATCCTGATTAAATATAAATTTGATGTTCAGGATATTATTATTTTATTTTTTTGCACTGATTTATTTCAGCGATTTTACAATCGCTTCAAATGCTTGCGGATGGTTCATGGCCAAATCGGCCAATACTTTCCGATTAAGGGCAATGTTGTTTTTCGCAACTTTTCCCATAAATTCCGAGTAAGTCATCCCGTATTGGCGAACGCCGGCGTTGATACGTTGAATCCACAAACCGCGGAAAGTGCGTTTTTTGTTTTTGCGGTCACGATAGGCGTATGTCAAGCCTTTTTCATACGTGTTTTTGGCAACTGTCCATACATTGGCGCGAGCCAGGAAGTTACCTCTTGTCAATTTTAATAATTTTTTGCGGCGGGCTCTTGAAGCAACCGCATTAGTAGCGCGTGGCATAGTGTAAATGTTGTTTTGCGAATGTCAGCGTCCACCTCTTGTGGCTCTTTTTGCTGCACACTCAGATTAAAAAATAAAGTAATTAAGCAACTAACATGGCTTTAACTCGTTTCTCATCGGAAGTGTTTACTACAGATGTGTGAGTCAAGTTCCGTTTTTGCTTCGTTGTTTTTTTCGTCAGGATATGGCTTTTGTACGCATGTTTGCGTTTTACCTTTCCTGATCCGGTGAGCTCAAAGCGTTTCTTCGCACCGGAATTGGTTTTAATTTTGGGCATCTTTTAATTATTTAAAAATGTTTATAATTTCAATTGTTAGTTCACAGACCTGCCCGAATAAACGCATTCGTTCAGGCGGGTTACACAGATTGCTTCGTCGCTTCGCTTCCCTTGCAATGACGGCGGCTTACTGCTTCGCTTTCTTAACCGGCGTAATCATCATAATCATACGCTTGCCTTCTAATTTCGGCAATTGGTCGGCCTTTCCGTATTCTTCCAAATCAACGGCAAAACGCAATAATAACTTTTGTCCGATTTCAGCAAACATGATAGAGCGGCCTTTGAAAAATACGTATGATTTCACTTTGGATCCTTCTTGCAAAAAACTGATGGCATGCTTCAATTTGAATTGATAGTCGTGCTCGTCGGTGTTCGGGCCGAAACGTATTTCTTTTATGATCACTTTTTGTGCATTGGCCTTCATTTCTTTTGCCTTTTTACGTTGTTGGTAAAGAAATTTCTGGTAATCCACAATACGACATACCGGAGGTTCGGCGTTAGGAGAGATTTCTACCAAATCCATCTCCATTTCTTCTGCCAATTTCAATGCTTCGGCAAAAGGATAAATGGTTCCGGGATTGGGAACATTTTCTCCTACTACGCGAACTTGGGGAACTCCTCGGATTTCCCTGTTTACGCGATGTTCATCTTCCTTCTTCTCTGTTTGACGAGCAGCTCTTGATAATTTGCTATCGCTTGGCTTAAAAGCCGGACGCGGCGGTTTGTACGGCGTTGCTATAGTTTGTTTCCTCCAGTTAAGTTAATGTTTAGGGCACTGCCCTTTTATTTTATTTGTTGTTTAATTTCTTCTATTACCATGGTTGCAAAGGCGTCGGTGCTTAGCTGCCCCTTGTCGCCTTCTCCTTGACGGCGCACGGACACGGTATTTTCGGCCGCTTCTTTCTCTCCCACTACGAGCAAATACGGAATGCGCCTCAGCTCGTTCTCCCTGATTTTCTTGCCGATAGTTTCGTTTCTGTCGTCAATGAGGGCGCGAATATCGTAATTATTCAGTAAATCACCAACTTTTTTTGCATAATCGTTGTATTTTTCACTGATAGGGAGTATCGCAACTTGTTCAGGAGCAAGCCATAAGGGGAATTTTCCGGCAGTGTGTTCGAGCAGCACGGCCACAAAGCGTTCCATCGACCCGAAGGGGGCGCGGTGAATCATGATGGGGCGGTGGCGTTTATCGTCGGCGCCGATGTATTCCAGTTCGAAGCGTTCCGGCAAATTGTAGTCCACCTGAATGGTGCCTAACTGCCATTTGCGCCCCAGTGCGTCTTTCACCATGAAATCCAGTTTAGGGCCATAAAAAGCTGCTTCGCCTATTTCCACCACGGTTTTTAAGCCTTTTTCAGCCGCAATCTCTATAATGGCGCTTTCGGCTTTTTCCCAATTCTCGTCGCTGCCGATGTATTTGTCTTTATTGGCCGGGTCGCGCAACGAAACTTGTGCGGTATATTCTTTGAAGTCGAGCGTCTTAAAAATGTACAACACAATGTCGATTACTTTTGCAAACTCTTCCTTCAATTGGTCGGGCGTGCAGAAGATATGTGCATCGTCTTGCGTGAACCCGCGCACACGTGTCAGCCCGTGCAATTCGCCGCTTTGTTCGTAACGGTAAACGGTGCCGAATTCGGCCAAGCGCACCGGCATGTCTTTATAGGAACGCGGTTTGCTTCTGTAGATTTCGCAATGGTGCGGGCAGTTCATCGGTTTCAACAGAAACTCTTCGCCCTCCTGCGGGGTGTGTATCGGTTGAAACGAGTCTTTCCCGTATTTGGCATAGTGCCCGGAAGTGACGTACAATTCTTTTTGCCCGATATGCGGCGTAATTACTTGTTGATAGCCGTATTGTTTCTGTACTTTTTTTAGAAAATTTTCCAACCGTTCGCGCAAAGCGGCGCCTTTGGGCAACCACAAAGGCAAGCCTTGTCCCACGCGTTGCGAGAAGGTAAACAATTCCAATTCTTTCCCGATTTTGCGGTGGTCGCGTTTCTTTGCTTCTTCCAGCAATACCAGATATTCATCCAGCAGTTTCTTTTGCGGGAATGTAATGCCGTAGATACGGGTCAACATTTTATTTTTTTCGTTGCCGCGCCAGTAGGCGCCGGCAATCGATGTCAGCTTCACGGCTTTGATGACGCTGGTATCGGGCAGGTGAGGGCCGCGGCACAAGTCGGTGAAATTGCCCGATGTGTAAAACGTAATGGTGCCGTCCTGCAAATCGTTTATCAATTCGCATTTGTAAGGGTCGCCTTTTTCGGTATAGGTTTTCAACGCTTCGGCTTTACTCACGTCGCGGCGTACAAACGTTTGTTTTTCGCGGGCAAACTCCATCATTTTTTCTTCTACCGCTTTCAAATCGGCTTCGGTGATGGTGCGGTCTCCCAAGTCCACATCATAGTAAAATCCGTTTTCAATAGCCGGCCCGATACCGAATTTTATGCCCGGATACAACGCCTGCAAGGCTTCGGCCATTAAGTGCGACGACGAGTGCCAAAAGGCGTGGCGGCCTTCCGCATCTTCCCATTTATAGAGTTTTACGCTTGCGTCGGTATTGATAGGGCGCTGCAAATCCCATACTTCGCCGTTCACGTTTACAGCTAACACTTCGGCTGCTAAACGCGGGCTGATGCTTTGGGCTATTCCGTGCCCGCTGATTCCTGCTTCGTATTCGCGCGATTTCCCATCGGGAAAAGTAATCTTAATCATAAAAGTCCTTTGTAAATCTTATTTAACTGACAAAGGTACGGAAATTTTCGATTTTCTCAAAAAAGACTTTCATGCGAAAAAGGGCTGTTCGAAATAACAGCAGGAGGATAACTTTACACTTTATAATTTCCTCCCATTTGGAACGAAAGACAAGGATAATCAATTTGGAGGATCGTATTGAAAATACTATCTTTGTAACACATTCAATACGCATGAAAACGCAGGAATCCATTCTTTTATCGCTATGCGGAGCAGCCGCTTGCTCGACGTTCGGGGCATCCGCCGAAGCGAAAGAAAAGAAAGACCCGCCGCCGAATGTCGTCGTAATCTTGGCGGACGATATCGGGTACGGCGATTTGGGCGCATACGGCGCAACGCGTGTGAAAACGCCGAATGTGGATCGCTTGGCGTCGAACGGCGTTCGCTTTATGAATGCCTATGCCGCAGCGGCTACCAGCACTCCGTCGCGTTATGCGCTGCTTACGGGGCAGTATGCTTTCCGGCGCGACGATACCGGCATAGCCCGCGGCGATGCTTTTACCATCATCAAACCATCGCAGGCAACCGTTGCAAAAATGATGAAACAAGCCGGCTATACGACGGGATTGGTCGGGAAGTGGCACTTGGGCATCGGCGATGAAAACGGACAGGATTGGAATGGCTTTTTGACGCCCGGCCCGGTGGATTTGGGATTCGATTATTCTTATATCATGGCGGCTACGGGCGACCGTGTGCCTTGTGTGTTTCTGGAGAACCAGCGCATTGCAGGGTTAGAGCCTGACGATCCGGTGGAAGTGAGTTACACCAAGCCGTTCCCTGGAGAGCCTTTGGGAAAAGACCATCCCGAAATGCTCACGGTGATGACGCCGAGCCATGGACACGATATGGCTATTGTGAACGGAATCAGCCGCATAGGATACATGAAGGGAGGAAAGGCCGCTTTGTGGAAGGACGAAAATATTGCCGACAGTATTACCCTAAAGGCTGTGCACTTTATCGAAAATAATAAGAACAAACCGTTTTTTCTGTATTTCGGGACCAACGATATTCATGTGCCGCGCGTGCCGCATCCCCGTTTTGCGGGACTGACCGGCATGGGCCCGCGGGGCGATGCGATCGCCGAATTCGATTGGTCTGTGGGGCAAATCATACAAGTATTGGAAAAAAACGGGCTATTGGAAAACACGATTATCATTCTTACCAGCGACAACGGGCCGGTGGTGGACGACGGATACAACGACCGGTCGGTGGAATTGTTGGCCAATCACAAACCGTGGGGGCCCTTGCGCGGTGGTAAGTACAGCGCTTTTGAAGCCGGTACGCGCGTTCCTTTCATTGTGCACTGGCCGGGGAAAATAGCCGCAAAAGTTTCTCATGCGTTGGTTTCACAAGTAGATATGTTTGCCACATTGTCGGCGTTGACCGGGCAGGCTTTGCCGGAAAACGGGGCGCCGGATAGTTTCAATCAATTGAAAGCGTGGGTAGGAAAGGATAAGAGAGGGCGCGGCTACATTATAGAACAATCCGGAACGATTAGCATTGTGCAGGGAAATTGGAAATATATGGCACCCGCCAAAGGCGATGCCTATTGGCCGTGGACGAATACTGAAACAGGCCTTAGTGCCGAATCGCAATTGTACGACCTGTCGAAAGATGCGAACGAGTATTACAATGTTGCCCCGCAATATCCCGATGTGGTAAAAAAATTAACCGATTTGATAGAGCGGGTGAGAACGGTGCCGAAGACGAGGCCGTAACTAACGGGAGGCTTCGGACGACTCGGAGAGGGCAATAGAAAGGCTACACTTATAACCCGCATAGATTGCTTCGCTTCGCTCGCAATGACGCGCTATTTACATCACTTCGAGCGAAGCAATTTGCTTTGGTAAATTCAATAAAAATTTTGAATTATTGAATGTTGAATGGGGATAAAATCATCCCATATACATCGCCCCGCCGATATGGTCGCGTACCGCGCCGGTGACCGAAGACAGGCAGTTCGCCTGATTGCAGGCATACAGCGTGCCGAGAAAAGCAAAAATCAATGCTTCTTTGAAATTGATAATTTGTGCGTTGGGTACTACGATTTCAGCATCGGTATGCATGGCCATGCGTTCCCGCAAGAATAAATTATAAACGCCGCCGCCGGTCGTCAACAGGCGGTGTTTTTTGTTTTTCTCATTGGGCGCAATATGCTTGGCTATCTGTTGTGCCACGTGTTCGCAAAACGTGTGTAGTTTGTCGTTCAGCGAAATGTGATAACGCTCTATGGTAGGAATCACTTGCGTTTCCACCCATTCGCGCCCTAACGATTTCGGGCCTTGTTGCGCATAAAAGTCCAAGTTGTTCAGCGCTTCCAGTAAATTTTCCGATAGTGTTCCTGCGGCAGCCATGCGTCCGTCCTCGTCATATTCTTTTCCGATGCTGCGGGTGTAGTGATTCAATACGTAATTCACGGGGCAAATATCATATGCTATGCGATGGCCGTTTTGCTCGAACGAAATGTTCGCAAATCCGCCGAGATTCAGGCAGTAATCGTAGCCGGCAAACAAGTGCCGGTCGCCGATGGGAACCAACGGAGCGCCCTGCCCGCCAAGCGCCACATCGGCCGTGCGGAAATCGCAAACGGTAGGAATGCCTGTTTCGGCAGCAATGTTGGCGCCGCTTCCTATTTGGAACGTAAAGCCTTTCTCCGGTTGGTGAAAAATCGTATGCCCATGCGCGGCAATAATGTCCGGAGACAATCGATGTTGTTGCATAAATTGCTTTGTTATCTGCCCGATATACTTTCCATAATCCCTATGGAGCAACGCAAACGACAAAGCATCCAAGTGTTGGGCCGTGGCTAACTTTTCTTTCATTGCGGCCGGATATTCTACTGTGTCGGCCGCTTCAATATGAAAATTCCAACGGTTGTCCGCATGCAGGAAACGGCCGCAGCAAAGGTCTAAGCCATCGAGCGAAGTGCCCGACATGATGCCGATGGCAGTGATTTTTTCCAAGGGATAAAATGTTACCATGTGAATGAAGTGTTAAGTGTGGCGGTATTTTGTTTATTATCGGTGACAACCAGTTGTAATCGATGTTTCGTGTTGCGTTTGATGCGCTTGGCGTCGAACGTGTACGACAGGGAATTGTTTTTCGCGTCGTATTCGAACAGCGCCCATTCGCCGTCTATATAAGCATTGTAGGACCCGATGCCCGATAAATTATCCGTGATTTTGAACGTGATTTTGGCATAATTCCGCATATCCGCTCCGGCTTTATAGCGTGGTGTAATGTGCGGTGCAATGGTGTCAACCGTTATGAAAAAGTGACCGAAATGTTGGCTATTGGTGCTTACGCCGTTGCCTGTCCATTGCCCGCCCGCCGCAACGATACCTCCATTCGGTAAAAGCATGGCTACGAGCGCTTTCGTTTGTAATGAATCCGGTACGTCTGCTTTTAGAAACAAATTCATGCTTTTATGAAGAGGCGTAGTGTTTTTATGAATTCGCCAAGTGGGAGAGAAGCTCCCTTTTACGCGTGCTACCGTGTCGATGCTTATGTTTGCAGAGCGATAGAGCGCTCCGTTGGGAATTGTCAGCGAAAGACCGTTGCGGGTTATACGGTTTTCTTTATTCCATACAATAGCTTCTGTCTCACTGGTATCTATACCGGTGCGGAAGAAATCTTTGTTGCTTTTCCGGACGGTTATGTTTTGTGTAGCCGTATTACCGTAGTCGTCCATGGCAATAATGCTCAGGGTATGACTGTTCGTGTCACGCAACGTAATTAAGCCGTGATTAACGACATCCTCGTAGAGGCTCAAACGGTTTCCCGGTTCCACATACGTTTTTATCATAGCTTTGCCGTTCTTTTTCTGTATTTCTTCGTAATCAATCAAACTGTTGACATACGGCGATTCTTCGAACGAAAAGGCATCTATGCGGTAGGTGAAAATCGTTTCTTTGTCCAGTTTTACCTCCAGACGATAGACCCCTAACTTCCCCGGCGAACCGTTCATTTGGTCATTGCTATGTACTGCCATGTAAAAAGTGTCGGGCACCGGTACCGGCTGCTTGCTTTTCCCGGCTATGTAGCTTGGTAATTTTACGATTTCGGGAATAGTCGAATTTTCGCGGTATCCATAGAAATTCACGGAGTAAATTGTCGGTTTTATGTTGTCCGTCATTTGATACATTCCATGCGTAATCGCATTCAGCGTTTTTTGACTTTTTCCGTCGCGGATTTCAAAGTGCAAGTGCGCCCCAAAAGAAGTTCCCGTATTGCCGGCATTACCTATTACCTCTCCTTTTTTCACCGGTAAGTCGTCCGGAGTCGGCTCCACATCAATAGAAAAACGTTGGCGGGCATATTGTAAATTTTCGACATACGTTTTAATTTTCGGAGCAAAACAATCCATATGTCCATACACGGAAATGGTTCCGTTCGGATGTTGGATGTATAATGCATTTCCAAAACCGTTGGGGCGCACTACAATTCGGGCAATATATCCTTCGGCTACCGCATAAAGCTTTGCGCCCGGAACACCTCCCACTCGAAAATCAAGGCCCGAATGAAGATGATTCGGGCGTAATTCTCCAAAATTGGCCGAAAGCGATAACGGAATGTCCAGCGGTGAGCGGTAGTAGGACGTATCCGGCTGCGCCTGTGACGAAAAAGCGGCGAACAAAAATAAACCCAAGATGATATAAACAGGCTGAAAGCCTGCGCTATGGGCTATTGCCCCTTTGGGGCGAAGAACAACACTCCGCGGGAAAAATGAAATAAAATGTAAACAATTCTTTAACAAAGGGATTTGTCGATGTTTTTGAAAAATTATCCGGTTTGGCTCGCTATTTGTTACTATATCTAAGTGCTTCATTTTTAAAATTTGAATGCCAAAGGTAGAAAAAATATAATGTTTGGCTTGCAAGATTTCAAATAAAAATTTATATCTTTGCAAAAACGAGAATTAAAGTAACAAGATGAGTGAACAACGTGAAATAGCTGGTAGCTTGAAAGGTAAAATCCAACAATTTATCTCCTTGTACGAGCGTACCAAAACCGAACGTGATGCGTTGGTACAAGAAAAACAAGCGTTGGAAGAACAAGTAGCTCAACAACAAAAACAACTAAAAGATTTAGAAGATAAAAATAAGAAAGTTCAGTTAGCAGAAGCATTTAAAGCAACAAGTGCCGATACCAGGGATGCAAAGCTAAAAGTGGGAAAGATTGTGAAAGAGATTGATAAATGTATAGCCCTTTTAAATAAGTAATAACAAATGGAAGAAGAAAAACTCTCCATAAAAGTAAATGTAGCCGACCGCTATTATCCGTTGAAAATAGCGATTGCCGACGAGGAAAGAATTCGTGCGGCGGTAAAGCGTATTAACGATAAAGTATCACAATACCGTCAACGTTATGCCGAGCGCGATGTACAAGACGCCTTGTCGATGGCTTTATTGCAATTTGTTATCAAACTTATTGAGCAGGAAGAACGCACGGATGTGAATCCTGTAATAGAAGACCTATACGACTTGGACAAGCAGTTAGACGACTATTTGAAACAGTTGCCCGCATAGCTACGACACTCTTTGCGAAACTCAACATTAAGAAATTAAAAGGAGTTTTACCATTCGGGTATCCAGAACAGGCCTATTTTAATCCGCCGCGAGGCGCGATGATTCCGGTTTCCGGGACGTTGGACGTTCGAAATACAAAACCGATAACTCCAAACCTTACATTTTAGGGTTTTTCGTCAAAAAGCGTAGTGTGCGGGCTTTTTTTATTTATTACATAGACAACACAAGAACCTAATATATAATAGATTATGGATGTAATAACGTTAATCGCCATAGTTGGCGTATCAATATTGCTGGGAGGGGCGGTTTCATTCTTTGCCGTGAATAGTTTGACGGCAAAGAAACGCAAACGCGTCTTAAAAGAAGCGCAAACCGAAGCGGAACATATAAAAACGGAAGCAGAAAACGTAAAAGAAAAAAAGATTTTAGAAGCCAAAGAGCGCTTTTTCGAACTGAAAACGGAACATGAGAAAGTGATCAACGAACGGAATAGCAAAGTAGCGCAGGCCGAAAATAAAATCAAGCAACGCGAAATGACGCTCAATCAACAATCTTCCGATTTGCAGCGTAAGCAAAAAGAAAACGAAACGTTAAAAGAAAATTTAAACACCCAGTTAGAAGTCCTCGAAAAACGGATGGAGGAAAATGAAAAACTCCGCCGGCAACAAATAGAGAAATTGGAAACCATTGCCGGTATGTCGGCTGCCGATGCTAAGAATACGATGATAGAATCGTTGAAAGCGGAAGCAAAAACCGAAGCCATGTCCTATATCAACGAAATTATGGATGAAGCGCGATTAACGGCCTCAAAAGAAGCCAAGCGCATCGTCATCCAATCGTTGCAACGTGTAGCGCCCGAAGCGGCTATTGAAAATTCGGTGACGGTGTTCCATATCGAAAACGACGAAATGAAAGGCCGTATTATTGGCCGCGAAGGACGTAATATCCGTGCACTGGAAGCAGCCACCGGCGTAGAAATTGTGGTGGACGATACGCCCGAAGCCATTGTGCTTTCGGCCTTCGACCCTGTGCGCCGTGAGGTAGCCCGCTTGTCGTTGCATCAATTAGTTACCGACGGGCGTATTCATCCGGCACGTATTGAGGAAGTGGTGACGAAAGTGCAAAAGCAAGTGGAAGACGAAATTGTAGAAGTAGGTAAACGTACGTGCATCGATTTGGGTATCCACGGCTTGCATCCGGAATTGACACGCTTAGTCGGGAAAATGAAATACCGTTCGTCATACGGGCAAAACCTGTTGCAACATTCGCGCGAGGTGGCCAACCTTTGCGCCGTGATGGCTGCCGAATTGGGATTGAATACGAAGACGGCCAAACGTGCCGGATTGCTGCACGACATCGGAAAAGTATCGGACGAGGATAATGAAATACCGCACGCTTTACTCGGTATGAAATTGGCCGAAAAATATAAGGAAAAACCGGAAATCTGCAATGCCATCGGAGCACATCACGAAGAAGTGGAAATGACTTCATTGATATCTCCCCTTGTGTTAGTGTGCGATGCTATTTCGGGTGCGCGCCCCGGCGCCCGCCGCGAAGTGGCCGAATCGTACATCAAGCGCTTGAAGGAAATGGAAGACCTGGCATTGATGCATACCGGCGTTACCAAAACGTATGCCATCCAAGCCGGCCGCGAATTACGTGTGATTGTGGGAAGCGAAAAAGTCTCGGACCAAGAAGCCGAAGTGTTGGCGCAGGATATTGCCAAGAAAATTCAGGACGAGATGACCTATCCGGGACAAGTGAAGGTAACGGTTATCCGCGAAACGCGTGCCATCAGTTTTGCGAAGTAGTTCTTTTGGAATAATAATTGTTTTAACCCTAACAGTTTTGCAAAGACGCAAATCTGTTAGGGTTAAAAGTATATAAACAATAAAGCTATGAAAACAAAAGAAGAAATAGTGGAGAATTGGCTTCCACGCTATACCGGACAAACTTTACAAGATTTCGGCGAATATATTTTGTTGACAAATTTCAGGCATTACCTGAATTTGTTTGCCACACAAAATGGCACTATTGTTATTGACCCCGAAGCCAATATGCCGTGCGCAACGGCCAATGGCATTACCATGATTAATTTCGGCATGGGAAGCCCCAACGCGGCGATTGTGATGGATTTGCTGAGCGCTGTAAAACCTAAAGCCGTATTGTTTTTAGGGAAATGCGGCGTGTTGAAAGAGAAAAATAAAGTGGGCGATTTTATTCTTCCGATTGCGGCTATCCGCGGCGACGGAACGTCGAACGATTATTTCCCGCCAGAAGTGCCGGCGCTACCGGCATTTAGTTTACAACGCGCTACTTCTACTACTATTCGTGATTTCAAACAAGATTACTGGACGGGAACGGTTT
The DNA here is from genome assembly GCA_031551045.1 of Bacteroidales bacterium. Taxonomy (GTDB): domain Bacteria; phylum Bacteroidota; class Bacteroidia; order Bacteroidales; family UBA932; genus JAVBOD01. The sequence continues at coordinate 19,824 of JAVBOD010000012.1, read as the reverse complement.
ATACGACCAACCGCCGCGTATGGGAACACGACGAGGCTTTTAAAGCCTATTTGCAACAATTGCGCTGTATTGCCATCGATATGGAAACCGCCACGTTGTTTACCGCCGGATTTTTCAACGAAATAAGTACCGGCGCGCTTCTGTTAGCATCCGACAAGCCGATGATTTCTACCGGCGTGAAAACCGCCGAAAGCGATAAAGTGGTGACGCATGATTATGCCGAGATGCATGTACAGATTGGCGTTGCCGCTTTGCAACTGATTCGCCGCAACGGAAGTTCGGTGAAGCATTTGAGGTTTTAGCAATTCTTAAAGGAACTATTTAAAAAATATTTTAACCACGTGTAATGATTTCCGCTTTTTGAACGGTCTCGTGTGTTGACGTGGTGTTATGCCGTCTGCGGAATCACAAACAACTTCACATCCTTTTCCGTAATATTTTTCTCCCCTAAAATCAACAGGCGTTCAATTACGTTGCGGAATTCACGGATATTTCCCGTCCATGGTAATTGCTGTAATTCTTTTACTCCTTCGGGAGTAATACCACGCTTCGGGTAACCGTATTCCGTACAAATCTGGTTGATGAAATGTTCGGCTAACATCGGAATATCGTCCACACGTTCTGCTAAAGTGGGAACGTGAATGATGATAACACTCAAGCGATGGTACAAGTCTTCGCGGAAGGTGCCTTTTTCTATTTCATGCAGCAGGTTTTTGTTGGTAGCCGCCACTACGCGCACATTTACCGTAATATCTTTGTCGCTGCCCACGCGGGTCACTTTGTGTTCTTGCAATACGCGCAACACTTTGGCTTGTGCGGCCAAACTCATATCGCCTATTTCATCGAGAAATAACGTGCCGCCGTCGGCCTGTTCGAATTTTCCTTTGTGCTGTTTCACCGCCGAGGTAAACGAGCCCTTTTCATGGCCGAATAATTCGCTTTCAATAAGTTCGCTCGGAATAGCCGCACAGTTTACCTCTACCAATGGCGTAGCCGCACGGGGGCTTAACTCGTGCAGCCAACGGGCTACCAATTCTTTTCCCGTACCATTCGAGCCGGTAATCAATACGCGGGCTTCGGTGGGCGCCACGCGTTTTATCATTTCCTTGATTTTGTCGATAGCCGGTGAAGTGCCAATGATTTCGGGCACTTTATTGATTTTACGTTTCAATGTTTTGGTTTCTTTCACCAATTCCGTTTTTTCGGTGGCATTGCGTAACGTAATCAGGATACGGTTCAGGTCGAGCGGTTTTTCAATAAAGTCGTACGCTCCTTTTTTAATGCAATCCACCGCAGTATCGATATTCCCGTGTCCGGAAATCATAATAACAGGCGCCTCGTTGCTGGTGTCTTGTATTTTTTCCAGAAATTCGATACCGTCCATTTCCGGCATTTTTATATCGCAGAAAATAACGTCATACGGCTTGTCGGTAGCCATTTGCAGCCCTTCTTTTCCGTTTACGGCCAGTACTACTTCGTGATTTTCGTATTCCAGAATTTCTTTCAAGGTATTACGAATGCTTTTTTCATCGTCAATGACCAGTACTTTCATATGTTTATTATTTCAAATTTTTTAGTTTCAGGTTTCCTGCTTGGTATTTCATGTTTCAGGCTTACAATAATAACCCAGAAACATACCATGAATAACTCATAATTCATCCATCATTCTCTCTACAACCATTTGCATGGCGCCTTCTTTTAATGAATAAGTTGACTGTATGATTTTTTCAATCCCGGTTTTTGCGAATACAAAATTAGTAAAAATACTGGCTAAAACAATAAAGTCTGCTCTAACTGCCGGCATCCATTGCATCAGTAAGCGTTCATCGGTGGTCGATTGTAATAAAACGGCGTGTAAACGACGGTAGGCTTCTATGTCGATTTCATAATACGTGCCGTCGTTGATTTTTCCATTGTTCAACATAGAGCGGTAGGTTTCAAACGTACCGGACGAGCCGACCAAGGTGCGAACCGTATAGTTACTCATGGTTTCCCAGAGCAACGACAATTCATGGTCGATATATTTTTCAATGCGGGCGACTTCTTCCGGTTTGATAGGATTGCTGGGTTTAAATTTTTCGAGCAATCGCGCCATGCCGATCGGGAAACTATGTTTCCAGAATAGCTGGCGGTTATCGGCAATCATAAATTCATTGCTTCCTCCGCCAATATCGAGCATCAACACCGGTTCGTGAATCGGTACGCCCAGTTGGATTCCTTTACAGGTCAACGCCGCTTCACAATCGCCCGAAATAGCCTCGATTTCAAGCCCCGTATGTTGTTTGATATGTGTTATAAAAGCCTCTCTATTTTGGGCATCGCGCACAGCCGAAGTGGCAAATGCAACTATTTTATCGACTCCCCCCCAGTCTTTTATTAATGACAGAAGCGAGGTTAACGTGTTGGTGGCCGATGCAAATGCGTTTTCGGACAATATGCCGTTTTGCAAACCGCCGTCGCCAAGCCGTGCGGGAAGTTTTGCCTCGTGCAATATTTTCCACGACTTTCCGTCAACCTCCGCCACTAAAAGGTTGTACACATTTGTTCCCAAATCCATTACAGCTACTTGCATTATTAATCGCGTTTTATAATTTTACAAAAATACGATTTTTTCCGTTTTTTCATTAAATTTGTAGAATATCTTATATTGTAAATGAATAAAGAAAAGAAAATTATTATCGCTATCGACGGACATTCGTCCACAGGGAAAAGCTCGTTTGCCAAGGCTTTGGCGGCCTATTTAGGATATACTTATGTGGACACGGGCGCCATGTACCGCGCCGTGACGCTTTATGGTTTACGAAAGGGCTGGATTGACGAGCAGGGCGATATTGCTGTAGATACATTGTTGCGGGCATTGCCGGATATACATATTACATTTCGCTTGATAGGCGGGCAAAACAGCACATTCCTGAACGGGGAAAATGTGGAGAAAGAAATTCGCGGCATTCAGGTATCGCAACACGTGAGCCGTGTGAGTGCGATTCCCGAAGTGCGTTCGCATTTAGTGCACCAGCAACAGTTAATAGGAAAGGATAAAGGCGTGGTAATGGATGGGCGCGATATCGGGACTGTTGTATTTCCGCATGCAGAACTGAAAATATTTATGACGGCCGACCCTAAAGTGCGTGCCGAACGACGTTTTAAGGAGTTGCGGGAAAAAGGAAGCAACGTTACGTTTGATGAAATTTATCAAAATGTGGTGCAGCGCGATTATGAAGACGAACACCGTGCGGTGGCGCCGTTATGCAAAGCCGGCGATGCCGTGTTGCTCGATAATAGTAATATGACGCCGGCGCAGCAAATGGAATGGTTCAAGAAACTATTCAATGATTTAAAAATTTAATGAGTCAAACTTGATTCTTTTTGGGTATGCAGGTGGAAGTGGACGATAAATCGGGTTTTTGTTATGGCGTGATTTGTGCTATTGAGCGTGCCGAACAATCGTTGCAGCGGAAAGATACGTTGTATTCGTTGGGCGAGATTGTTCACAACGATGTGGAGGTGGAGCGCCTGCGCGAGAAAGGGCTGAAAGTATTGCAGCCGGATGAATTAACGCAGCTACAACATCAAAAAGTACTGATACGGGCACATGGCGAACCGCCCTCGACCTACGAAATAGCCCGGAAAAATAAACTCACCATTATTGATTGTACTTGTCCGGTGGTGTTGCGTTTGCAACAGCGGATTAAAGAAAAATATACGGAACTGAAGCGGCGTAACGGGCAATTGGTAATTTTCGGAAAGCGCGGCCATGCCGAAGTAAACGGACTGATAGGGCAGGTGGGAGGCGATGCCATGGTGGTGGAAAACGAAGCACAAGTGGCTGCCATTGACTTTTCGCGCCCGGTATGTGTATTTTCGCAAACGACAAAAGACACGGAGGAGTTTGAGCACTTGTGCGGCTTGATCGCACAGCGGATGCGGCAAACGTTGCAAACAGCGATCATTCCATTTGAAGCGTATAACACGATTTGCAATCAAGTGTCGAACCGCCGCCCGCACCTGATTGATTTTGCGCGGAAGCACGATGTCGTTATCTTTGTGAGCGGCAAGCAAAGTTCTAACGGAAAAGTGCTGTACGAGGCCTGCAAATCGACCAATCCCAACACCTATATGGTGGAAAGGATAGACGAATTACAAAAAAAATGGTTTGCGGGAGTTGAAACAGTCGGCATATGCGGCGCGACTTCTACGCCGAAATGGTTGATGGAAAAAGTGGCGGAAGCGGTCGGAATGATGAATGATGAATGATGAATGATGAATGATGAATGATGAATGGGACGATAGCTATTGACCTTGTCATTCTGAGCCTGCCCGGATTCGTCATTCAGGCGGGCAACGCGAAAAATTTGTAATTGATACCAGATGGAGAATATATAAATCTGTGGACTGAAACTTGGAATAATAAACTTTGAATAAATATATTATGGAAATTTTAAAAAAATACAATATCAATATCGACTTCAAGAACGTGCACTCGCATTTGTTGGAGATAACAGGGAAATTGCCCGTATTGCGCCAACACGATATCTATGCGCAATGTTTAAGTTTGATAGATTTAACGACGCTGAATGCTACCGATACCGAGGAAAAAGTACGTGCAATGACGGCAAAAGTAAATAATTTTTCGAAAACATATCCCCGTTATCGTAATGTGGCGGCCATTTGTATCTATCCTACGATGGTGAATGCGGTCAAAACTTCGTTGAAAATTCCGGCGGTAAATATTGCTTCCGTGGCGGCCGGATTTCCCTCGTCACAAACCTATACGGCTGTTAAGCGCGAGGAATGCCGTATGGCGGTGGAGCAAGGCGCCGACGAAATCGATATCGTGATCTCCTTATCGAAATTTTTGGCCGGAGAATTAAATGAAATGGCCGACGAAATAAGGCAATTGAAAGAAGCGATAGGAAAAGCGCATTTAAAAGTGATTTTGGAAACAGGCGTGTTATCGCCGGAACAGATCGCCGTCGCCAGCCTGTTGTCGATGGAAGCCGGCGCCGATTTTATCAAGACTTCTACCGGAAAGCTGGAGCCGGCTGCAACGCCCGAAGCCGCTTGGGTGATGACGCAATGCATCAAAGCGTTTTATGAAAAAACGGGGAAGAAAGTCGGTTTTAAACCGGCCGGCGGTATTGTTTCTTCCGACGATGCGTTGGTGTATTATGCTATTGTCAGCCATGTGTTGGGCAGCGAATGGCTCCATTCATCGTTATTCCGTTTCGGAGCCAGCCGCTTAGCCAACAATTTGCTGAGCAGTATGGAAAATAAATCAGTGGTCTATTTTTAAAGATAACTAACCACTAAGGGCACTCAGCGCACAAAGGTTTTAAGAGATTTGACAAATTTTTAAAATTTGTCAAATCCAAGCAGTTCACCAGGTATAACAAAGAAGGCCAATAATATCTAAATCTTTGTGTTCCTTTGCAAATGCCCTTTGAGCGCCTTTGTGGTAAAATAGTTGTCTTTTACACAACTCTTAATAAGTATTTATGAATTATTTGAAAACGGCAGGATTCTTAATTATTTTGTATATTGTAATGATACAATCTGCTTGTGCGCAACCGCTACAAACCGGCGCCGAACAAGCGGATGCTTATTTACCGCTCTTGAAAGGAAAGCGGGTGGGCGTTACAGCAAACCACACATCCATGATTGGTGAAAAACATTTGGTGGATGTGTTGTTGGAAAAAAAAGTGAACGTGGTTCGGATTTATGCGCCGGAACACGGTTTCCGCGGAACAGCCGATGCCGGGGAAAATGTTAATACGGCGAAAGATGCTAAAACGGGTATCGAAATAGCTTCTATTTATGGAAATACCAAGAAGCCGACTCCCGCGCAGTTAAAAGGAATTGATTGCATGCTGTTCGATATGCAGGATGTGGGCGTACGCTTTTTTACCTACATTTCTACCATGCATTATGTGATGGAAGCTTGCGCCGAACAAGGCATTCCGGTGATGGTATTAGACCGTCCGAATCCGAATGGTTTTTATGTGGACGGCCCGGTATTGGAATTAAAAAATCAATCTTTTGTGGGCATGCACCCGATTCCGGTAGTGCATGGCATGACGGTGGGAGAATTGGCAACAATGATGAATGAGGAAGCTTGGTTGAAAAACAAAGTACATTGCGAGTTGACAGTTATTTCCTGCAAAAATTATACACATAAAACGCTTTATGAGTTGCCGGTAAAACCTTCGCCGAATTTGCCCGGCATGCAAGCCGTGTATTTGTATCCTTCCACTTGTTATTTTGAAGGAACGGTGGTGAGCTTAGGGCGTGGAACGGACTATCCGTTTCAGGTTTTCGGACATCCGGCCTATAAGGGGATTTACACTTTTACGTTTACGCCGCACTCTATAGAAGGCGCCAAAAATCCGCCCTTGTTGGATAAATTATGTTATGGTGTGGATTTACGTAATTTCCCCCAAAAAGAATTGATTGCTGCCGGAAAAATTCACTTGGAATGGTTGGTAGAAGCTTATGCCAATTACCCGGACAAGGCGCATTTCTTTACGACGTACAGCACGAAGCTGTGGGGAACGGAGCGTGTGCAGAAACTGATAGCGCAGAACTGCTCTGCCGATGAAATACGTGCATCGTGGCAAAAAGAACTCTCAGATTTTAAACAATTACGCAAAAAATATTTACTTTATCCGGATTTTGAATAAACACATTTTATCATTCTGAATGAAGTGAATAATGACAGGGAAAATGATAAGAAAAAAGTACAACTATGTCTGAAAATACTCCTAAACCGAAAAGACGTTTTCGGAAAGCAATGTTTATAACATTGGCTATCGTATTGGCCGGATTGGCGATTTTTATTTATGTACAATACTATTTCGTGTTCGGTACCGGCGTAAAAACCGGCACGTTGAATTACGTAGTGTATAAAGGGTATATTTTTAAAACCTACGAAGGAAAACTGATACAAGCCGGATTCCGCGGCGGAGCGCCCGGAGCGATACAGTCGTATGAATTTGAATTTTCCGTGTCCGACAAAGGAGTGGCAGAACGGCTCATGTTGAGCGGTGGCGCCGAAGTGGAGTTGCACTATAAAGAATATAAAGGCGCTTTGCCTTGGCGCGGATATAGCAAGTATGTGGTAGATAGCATTGTTTCCATTCATAAAACTCCGGTCATGCAAGACTTATCCACCCCGTCGGAGTAATGCTATTGGTATTTCAATAAAAAAGCCTAACAAAATGATGTTGTCAGGCTTTCTGCTATTTATCGTAATCGCTATCCGGCAATCTTCCTTATTGCTTCCATAGCTGCATCATAGTTCGGCTCAGTGCCTACTTCGGGTACGTATTCTACATAGCGTACCACGTTTTTATCATCCAGCACAACGACTCCACGCGCAAGTAAATGAAGTTCTTCAATTAAGAATCCGTATTTGGTTCCGAAGTCGGCGCTACGATAATCCGAAAGTGTTACTACATGATCGATTCCTTCCGCTGCGCAGAATCGATTCTGTGCAAAAGGTAAGTCCATGGAAATACACAATACTGTGACATTACCAGCCAGTTCGCCGGCTTTTTTGTTGAAAGTGCGGGTTTGCATAGCACACACACCTGTGTCGATACTTGGAAAAATTGATAAAATTTTAATTTTTCCTTCATAGTCTTTCAGTGTTTTCAGACTCAAGTCTTTTGCCGTTACAATAAAGTCAGGCGCTTTGTCGCCTACTTTTATTTCTGTTCCGATCAAGGTAACCGGATTACCTTTGAATGTTACTTTTGCCATAATTTTTTAGTATTTGAATATGTTATTTGCAGTTGTTGTTTACGCTTGTGCGACTTAAAATACAACATTCGTTCCGCAATTATTCCGCACGAACTACCACATCGTTCTTTTCTTCATTCAACGCCACCTTCAACACTTGTCCGGGTTTTAGTTGCAGGCGGATAATCGCTTCGGCCATGTTGTCTTCGAGGTATTTTTGTACGGCGCGTTTCAACGGGCGTGCGCCATATTGCGAATCGTAGCCTCTTTCCGCTACAAAATCTTTAGCTTCGGATGTAATTTCCACCTTATATCCCAATTGGTTAATACGTTTGTACAGTTCGGCCAATTCAATGTCGATAATTTTGAAAATATCTCCTTTGGTCAGCGGGTTGAAAATAATATTTTCGTCCACGCGGTTCAAAAATTCCGGCGTAAATGTTTTTCCTAATGCTTTTTCAATTACGCTGCGGGTGTTTTCCATCACATCGCGTTTAGTGGCGGTGGCAAAACCAACGCCTTGCCCGAAATCTTTCAACTCGCGGCTGCCAATATTCGAAGTCATAATCAGCACCGTGTTGCGGAAGTCCACATAGCGGCCGTTGCTGTCGGTGAGGCGGCCTTCGTCGAATACTTGCAGTAAGAGGTTGTACACATCGGGGTGTGCTTTTTCAATTTCGTCCAACAGTACGACCGAATATGGTTTGCGCCGCACACGTTCGGTCAGTTGGCCGCCTTCTTCGTATCCTACATAACCCGGAGGCGCCCCAATCAAGCGGCTGATAGCAAATTTTTCCATGTATTCGCTCATGTCGATACGAATCATATTCTCCGTGGAATCGAATAAATATTTTGAAAGAACTTTTGCCAATTGTGTTTTACCCACTCCTGTAGGGCCCAAGAAAATAAACGTCCCGATGGGTTTGTTCGGGTCTTTCAATCCGGCGCGGTTACGGCGAATGGCTTTTACCACTTTTTCAATGGCTTCGTCCTGTCCGATAATGCTGCCTTTCAACTCGTCCGCCATTTTCAGCAGGCGAGCGCCTTCGGCTTCGGCTACACGATGAATAGGAATATTGGCCATCATTGACACGACTTCCGCCACTTGCTCCTCGTCCACTACTTGGCGGTGCCGTTCCGATTCTTCGTTCCACTTCTTTTGTGAAATGTCTAAATCCATTTGCTTGTTGCGTTCCAAATCGCGCAATTCGGCTGCCCGTTCGTAATTATGCGAGTTTACCGCTTCGCGTTTCTCATTGCGTATGTCCTCTAATTCCTTTTCCAGATTGGTGATTTCCTCCGGCACGGTGATGGTGGATATGTGTACACGGGAACCCGCTTCGTCCAATGCATCAATGGCTTTGTCCGGTAAACAACGGTCGGTAATGTAACGCTGTGTGAGCGATACGCAAGCCCTGATGGCATCGGGCGTGTAGGTCACATGATGGTGTTTCTCGTAACGTTCTTTAATGTTGTTCAATATTTCAATCGTTTCTTCGGCCGATGTAGGGTCCACCATAATTTTCTGGAAACGGCGTTCCAAAGCGCCATCTTTCTCAATGTATTCGCGATATTCATCTAATGTAGTAGCGCCGATACATTGCAATTCTCCACGTGCCAGTGCGGGTTTCAGCATATTGGCCGCATCGAGTGTTCCGGCCGCGCCGCCGGCTCCTACGATGGTATGAATTTCATCAATAAACAAAATGATGTTGGGCGATTTGGTCAATTCGTTTAAAATGCCCTTCATGCGTTCTTCAAACTGCCCGCGGTATTTTGTGCCGGCTACAATAGAGCCCACATCCAAGGCTATAATCCGCTTTCCCAATAAAATCCGCGATACTTTTTTCTGGGCTATTTGTAAAGCCAATCCTTCGGCAATAGCTGATTTTCCGACGCCCGGCTCCCCGATCAAAATCGGGTTGTTCTTTTTCCGGCGGCTGAGAATTTGCGCCAACCGTTCTATTTCGCGTTCGCGGCCAACTACCGGGTCTAATTTTCCTTCGGCGGCATGTGCTGTAAGGTCCACTCCGAAGTTGTCCAAAATAGGGGTATCGCTTTGTTTTTGCGGGGCGCCTTGTGCGCTTTGCGGTCGCGACGATTTGCCACCCTGTTGTGCGGTTTCGTTTTCCTCATCGTATTCCGTAATGGCGCGTGGATGTTTTATTTCCTTATCGGATAATTGATTATACACCAGTGCATAATCAACATTGTTTTTCTTCAATAGTTGAGCGCTAAGGCCGTCTTCATCTTTCAAAATGGCCAGTAATAAGTGGGCAGCCGTTGGTTTTTCGTGCTTCAACGACATTGCTTCCAAGTATGCTTGCCGCAGCATTTTGTCGGCCTGCTTGGTGAGCAGCAGTTTGTCCTGTTGGTCGAAGGAAATTATTTGGTTATTGCGTAAACTTTCTTCCAATGTTCTTTTCAGTTCGTTAGTGTCCACTCCCAATGCTTTCAGGGAATCCACGGCCTGATTATGTTCCTGCCGCAAAATCCCCAGCATGAAGTGAGCCGTATCGATATTATAATTACCGAGGCGCATGGCTTCTTCTTTGCTATACGTGATAATTTGGTTCGCTTCCTGTGATAATTCTAAGTTCATGTTGTGTTTTTTCTTATCTCTTGTGATGAATACAAAAATAACAATTTAAAAAGGATATTGCAAAGAGTGTGCCTAATTTAAAAATTATGCTATTTCGTCAGGAATGACAATTGTTGCCCCATATATGGAGATTTTTGTTATCTTTGTAAATTACTTGAATGCAAAAATTAACTTTTAAAAATATACATTATGGCAAAAATTAAAGTAGGTATCAATGGTTTTGGCCGTATCGGACGCTTGGTGTTCCGTGCTGCCATGGAAGAACGCAATGACATTGAAATTGTAGGAATCAACGACTTGATTGATGTGGAGTATATGGTGTACATGTTGCGCTATGACTCGGTACACGGCCAATTCAAAGGTTCTATCGAAGTGAAAGACGGTAAGTTGGTGGTGAACGGGCAAGCTATCCGTGTGACAGCCGAAAAGAATCCGGCCGACCTGAAATGGAACGAAGTAGGCGCTGAATATGTGGTAGAATCAACCGGTTTGTTTTTAACGAAAGAACTGGCCGAAGCGCACATTAAAGCCGGCGCCAAACGTGTCATTATGTCAGCCCCTTCGAAAGACGATACGCCCATGTTCGTATATGGCGTGAATCATAAGATATACAAAGGAGAAACGATTGTCTCCAATGCTTCTTGTACTACCAACTGTTTGGCTCCGTTGGCGAAGGTGATAAATGACAAATTCGGCATTGTAGAAGGCTTGATGACTACGGTACATGCTACTACCGCCACCCAAAAGACCGTTGACGGCCCTTCGGCGAAAGACTGGCGCGGCGGACGCGCGGCCGGCGGGAATATCATTCCGAGCAGCACCGGCGCGGCAAAAGCCGTAGGCGTGGTGATTCCTGCGTTGAAAGGCAAACTGACCGGTATGTCGTTCCGCGTTCCTACGCTGGACGTTTCGGTGGTTGACTTAACTTGCCGCATTGAAAAAGCCGCTTCGTACGACGAGATAAAAGCCGCTATCAAAGCTGCTGCCGACGGGGAATTGAAAGGTATTTTGGGATACACGGAAGACGACGTGGTTTCGTCGGATTTCATCCACGAAAAACGCACTTCGGTGTTCGACGCCAAAGCCGGTATTGCCTTGAATTCAAATTTTGTGAAACTCGTTTCGTGGTACGACAACGAATGGGGTTATTCCAACAAAGTGCTCGATATGGTAGCCCACATGGCTACGGTGAAATAGGAATTCATTGTACGTTGAATATATCACAACCGCTCCGGAATTTCCGGGGCGGTTTTGTTTTGCCTAGAAATTTCTTATTTTTGTAGTCCCTTGAAAATGCACATTAATTTTTTATTATATATGAAAAAACAATTTTTGTCCTTTTGCCTAGTAGCATTCTTTTGTGCCGCTATGTTGTGCGATGTTACGCCTGCCATGGCGCAACGCAAGAAAAAAGAGGCTGCTCCGGTAGCCAAACCGGCTACCGCGCAAGCCGACACCTCGAAAAAAACACCTGCCGCAGCGCCCGGCAAAGACCCGGTGGCGTTGGATAAATTTATCAAACGCGGCACACCTGCCAAACAAGGTATGTTTACGGTGTATGTAATGGATGGGAAATATTATGTGGAAATTCCCGACTCGCTGATGGGGCGCGACATCTTGGCCGTGAGCCGTTTTATCAAAGCCGGAGCAGGCATGAGCAATGGTTTCCAAGGTTATGCCGGCGACCAAATCAACAGCAACGTGATTCGCTTTGAGAAAGGACCTAAGAATAAAGTATTTCTGAAAAAAATATCGCATCAAGTGGTTTCGAAAGAATCGGCCGATATGTACGAATCGGTGAAAAATTCCAATATGCAGCCGATTTACCAAGCTTTCGACGTGAAAGCATTTGGTAAAAATTCCGTGCTAGTCGATTTTACCGACTTCATCAGCAGCGATTCCGACATCTTATATTTCTCGACACAAGCGAAACGCTCGTTTAACTTGGGAAATCAGCAAAACGATAAATCCTATATTGTAGATGTAAAAACATTTCCCATCAATACGGAAATTTCGGTTGTAAAGACGTATCCTGTAACTCCCGCACAAGGGGCATCTCCGCAAGCCGCCATGATGCAGCGCGGCCCGGCGGTGGTTACCGTGGAGTTGAATTGCTCGATGGTATTGCTTCCGAAAGAACCAATGGTGGCGCGCTATTCCGACCCGCGCGTGGGATTTTTCGCCACCCGCAAAGTCGATTTCGATGCCAACCCGCAAGGTGTGAAATCGGTTAATATCGCCGTACGCTGGCGTTTGGAGCCGAAAGCCGAAGACATGGAAAAATACCTGCGCGGCGAATTGGTAGAGCCTGAGAAACCGATTATTTTCTATATAGACCCGACTACGCCGAAAAAATGGGTTCCGTACCTGATTGCCGGTGTAAACGATTGGCAGGTCGCTTTTGAAAAAGCCGGATTTAAAAACGCGATCATGGCGTTGGAAGCGCCGGTGGGCGATTCTACCTGGTCGCTGGAAGATGCACGCCATTCGGCTATTGTATATAAAGCGTCCGATGTGGCCAATGCCAGCGGCCCCAATGTAAACGACCCCCGTTCGGGCGAAATCATCGAAAGTCATATCAACTGGTATCACAATGTGATGAAGCTATTGCATCACTGGTATTTCATACAATGCGGTGCCGTGGACAAAGACGCCACGCTGATGACCTATCCCGACGAGTTGATGGGCGAATTGATTCGTTTTGTGTCGTCGCACGAAGTAGGCCACACACTTGGGTTACGTCATAATTTCGGTTCGAGTTGGACATACGCGACCGATAGCTTGCGCAATATCGACTTCTTGAAACGGAACGGTTTTGCCCCGTCTATTATGGACTATGCCCGCTTCAACAGCGTAGCGCAACCGGAAGACAATATTCCGCGCGAGTTGCTTTTCCCGCGCATCAATCACTACGACCAATGGGCGATTGAATGGGGATACCGCTATTATCCGCAATTCAAAACACCGGAAGAAGCCGTTCCGTACTTGAGCAAATTGGTTACGGAACGTACGGCCGGCAACAAATATTTGTGGTTCGGAACGGAAACCAATCCCGACGACCCGCGTTCGCAAGCGGAGGATGTAGGCGACAATGCTATGAAATCGAGCGATTACAGCATCAAGAATTTAAAGAAAACATTCGCCAAATTGATTGAATATACCAAGATTCCGAATGAATCGTACGCTATGCTGGAAGAGATGTATAACGAATATACAAATCAATTGGTACGCTATATCGGGCATGTCTCGAAAAATATCGGCGGAATTTACGAAACCCCGAAAAAGGTGGAAGAACCCGGAGCGGTGTATAGTTTTGTGCCGAAAACCACGCAACGCGAAGCGCTGAATTGGATAAATAACAATGTTTTTACCACGCCTGTTTGGTTGCTGAATAACAAAATATTCGAACTTACCGGCAATAACGGGCTTAGTGTAATGACAAATTTGCAGGGCGCTGCCGTCAACCGCTTGCTTTCTGCACGCGTATTGCAAAACATGTTGCTTATGGAATCGGCGCTTGGCGCAACCAACGCTTACCGTACATCCGACTATTTCGGAGATTTGAACCGCATGGTGTGGTCGAATTTGGAAGGAAACATCGATATTTATAAACGCAATTTGCAAAAGTTGTACGTGAAACGCCTGATTGCTTTGTATCCTTCAAAAACTACCGTTCAAACCCAATCGCAACAATCGATGAGCATGCCGCAACAACGCACGCCGGAAGAAAGCGAAGTAGCCGGCATTGCTTTTTACCAACTGAAACAATTGCAGAAAAAACTGAAAACCGTCGCAACCGCCAATGCCGATGTGCAAAGCAAAGGCCATTTGGAATACCTTGCTACATTGATTGACGAAGCGTTTGCCAAATAATTCTTGATTGTACGTTTTGTTAGACCTAACAGATTGTCATTGCATAATCTGTTAGGTTTTTTATTTGCGGATAATCCGTAACTTTGCCGTGTATGAAAAAAACAGGCTTATATTTTGGGTCGTTCAATCCGATACATATCGGACATGTGGCTATTGCCAACTATGTGGTGCAATTCACCGATATTCCGGAATTATGGTTGATGGTTACCCCTCAAAATCCATGCAAAAACGGGAACGAATTATTGCCCGAAAGCGAACGTTTGGAAAAAGTGAGACAAGCTGTTGCTCCCTTAGGATTACCCATTTCTGTTTGCGAGATAGAACTGCAATTGCCGCGTCCGTCCTATACCATCAACACCTTGAAAGTACTGGTGGAAAAATATCCTGACCGACAATTTGTAGTGGTGATGGGCGCTGACAGCTTGTCGGATATCGAACGGTGGAAGTCTTATCGCGAAATTTTGGATAATTACGAAGTGTATGTGTATCCGCGAACGGGCTATGATGCGGAGGCTTTGTGCAAAAAGTACCATGCCTGTTTCATGGATGCCCCGTTGATAGATATTTCTGCCACCTTCATCCGCCAAGCCCTTGCCGAAGGGAAAAATGTAAATGGATTTTTGCCTTGCTGTAACCTTAAACTTTAAATCTTGAACTTTTTTCCTCAAACCATTTCCACAGCTTATCGTCGGGAACGGGAGCCGTGACGGAAAGTAATTCTTTCTTCACCGGATGCACAAATTCGATATGTCTTGCGTGCAACGAAATGCTTCCGTCGGGATTGGAACGCGTAGCGCCGTATTTCAAATCGCCTTTAATTGGGCAGCCGATGGTCGCTAATTGGCAACGTATTTGGTGATGCCGGCCCGTAAATAATTTTACTTCTAATAAATGATAATTTTCTCCGCTACACAATAATTCGTATTGCAACCGCGCTTCTTTAGCATTTGGTTTTGGGGTGGGAGAGGCGTAACTTTTATTTTGCTTTTCGTTTCGCACTAAGTAATGAGTGAGCAAATCTTTATCTTTCGGAGGGCGGTCTTTTACAATCGCCCAATAGGTTTTGTGCACCTCGCCGATTCGGAACAATTCGTTCATGCGCTCGAGCGCTTTGCTTGTCTTTGCAAATACCGTCACGCCGCTCACCGGGCGGTCTAAACGATGCGTTACGCCCATGAATACATTGCCGGGCTTTTGGTCGCGCTGCTTGATATATTCTTTCAGTAATTCACTGAGCGGCATGTCGCCGGTTTTGTCGCCCTGCACAATATCGCCCGCCCGTTTGTTGACAATGAGCAGGTGGTTGTCTTCAAACAAAAAAAGGACACATGCCCCCTGTTCCCCGAAGGGGGAACGAGAAAAAGATGATGGCGCTACGTTCGTGTTTTTGCTCATTGTTCAATCTTTGCATTCAGATTTGATAAATTTTTACAATTTATCCAATCTCCATATGCCCTTTGAGGCTTGGGGTTTAATACTGTTCCTGTTCGTTCGGGAAATCGCGTGATTTCACGTCGCGCACATAATTTTGGAAAGCACTGTGTACTTCGTCGAATAAATTATGATAACGGCGCAAAAACCGTGGCGAAAATTCTTTATTCAGTCCCAACATGTCGTGCATCACCAATACTTGTCCGTCCACGCCGTTGCCGGCGCCAATGCCGATGATGGGTATTTTTAATTCTTCGGCCACTTGCTTCCCTAATTTGGCGGGAATTTTTTCCAACACAATGGCAAAACATCCGGCGTCTTCCAGCAGATGCGCATCGCGGATTAATTTCTGCGATTCGGCCTCTTCCTTCGCACGTACGCTGTAAGTGCCGAATTTCAAGATAGACTGCGGCGTGAGCCCCAAGTGCCCCATTACCGGAATACCTGCCGAAACAATACATTTCACTGCCTCTATGACCTCTTCGCCGCCTTCCAGTTTCAAGGCATCGGCCTCGCTTTCTTTCATAATGCGGATAGCCGATTGTATAGCTACTTTGGGATTTCCCTGATAGGTGCCGAAGGGCATATCGACCACCACCATGGGATTTTTGACCGCCCGCACTACACTCTGTGCATGGTAAATCATTTGGTCGAGCGTAATGGGCAACGTTGTTTCGTGGCCGGCCATAATGTTTGCCGCCGAATCGCCTACCAATACGATATCGACTCCGGCGCTGTCCAAAATACGGGCCATCGTATAGTCATAAGCAGTGAGCATCGCTATTTTTTCGCCTTGCTCTTTCATCTGCATCAGTTTGTGGGTAGTCATTACCCGTTTTTTTCCTTCTACTGACATATCTTTTTAAGTATGAATTATGAGTGATGAACGTTAAACGTCATTGCTTCTCTACCGGTTGGAGGAGAAGCAATCTTTTACATACCACAAGGTTTCTCTCGCTCATAAAGTTTGTACAAAGATAGCCGAAATTTAGTTTATACATAATTTGAAATAGTAGTGTTTAATCGCTTTATGCTATTTAACTGTCAACTTGTCAGTGCGAGGGGGTTTGGAATAAAGCTTGATGTTTAAGCCGGTAAGACGTTGAAAACTAAAAACAGAAATATAATATGGGAAAAATTATTGGAATTGACTTAGGAACTACTAACTCGTGCGTTGCCGTGATGGAAGGTAACGAGCCGGTGGTAATTATTAACAGCGAAGGGAAACGCACGACTCCGTCGGTGGTGGCTTTTGCCGACAACGGCGAACGTAAAATCGGCGACCCTGCCAAGCGTCAAGCTATTACAAATCCTACAAAAACGATCTTCTCCATTAAGCGCTTTATGGGTGAACCGTTTGATAAGGTACAAACAGAAATCAACCGTGTGCCTTATAAAGTAGTGAAAGGCGACAACAACACCACGCGTGTGCAGATTGACGACCGTCAATATACTCCGCAGGAAATATCGGCCATGATTTTGCAGAAAATGAAAAAAACAGCCGAGGATTTTCTGGGACAGGAAGTGACCGAAGCGGTAATCACCGTGCCGGCTTATTTCAGCGACTCGCAACGCCAAGCTACTAAAGAAGCCGGAGAAATTGCCGGCTTGAAAGTGCGCCGTATCATCAACGAACCTACGGCCGCTGCCTTGGCGTATGGCTTGGACAAAGACCATAAAGATACGCACGTAGCGGTGTTCGATTTGGGCGGCGGAACGTTCGATATTTCCATCCTGGAATTGGGCGACGGCGTGTTCGAAGTGAAATCGACGAATGGCGACACGCATCTTGGCGGCGATGATTTCGACCAGGTAATTATCGACTGGTTGGCCGAAGAATTTAAAAACGAAAATAGCGGTTTGGATTTGCGTAAAGATCCGATGGCTTTGCAACGTTTGAAAGAAGCAGCTGAAAAAGCAAAGATCGAACTTTCGAGCCAGACATCTACGGAAATCAATTTGCCCTACATCATGCCGGTGGACGGTATGCCCAAGCACTTGGTAAAAACGTTGACCCGCGCAAAATTCGAACAATTGGCCGATGCCTTGATTCAACGTTGCTTGGAGCCTTGCCGCAAAGCATTGAGCGATGCCGGTTTGCAAACATCGCAAATTGACGAGGTAATTTTGGTCGGCGGTTCTACCCGTATGCCGGCTATTCAGCAACTGGTGGAAAAATTCTTCGGACGTGCGCCTCACAAAGGCGTGAACCCCGACGAAGTAGTGGCTGTTGGAGCGGCTATCCAAGGCGGCGTGTTTACCGGTGAAGTGAAAGATGTAGTATTGTTGGACGTAACACCGTTGTCGTTAGGTATCGAAACCTTGGGCGGCGTGATGACCAAATTGATTGACGCCAACACTACGATTCCGGTGAAGAAAAGCGAAACGTTCAGCACGGCAAGCGACAACCAGCCTTCGGTACAGATTCACGTGTTGCAGGGCGAACGCTCGATGGCGAAAGATAACAAAACCATCGGCATATTCAATCTCGACGGCATACCGCCTGCCCCGCGCGGCGTACCGCAAGTAGAAGTAACATTCGATATCGATGCTAATGGTATTTTGAGCGTGTCGGCCAAAGATAAAGGAACCGGCAAGGAACAAAAAATACGTATCGAAGCATCGTCGGGATTGAGCGACGACGAAATCAAACGCATGCGCGACGAGGCCAAAGCCAATGAAGCTACCGACAAATCGGAACGCGAAAAAATTGATAAAATCAATGCCGCGGACAGTATGATTTTCCAAACGGAAAAACAACTGAGTGAACTGGGAGATAAACTTCCTGCCGATAAGAAAACAATGATCGAATCCGGACTGAATAAGTTGAAAGAAGCGCATAAAGCTCAGGATGCAGATGCTATTGATGCCGCCATGACTGAGATTAATAATGCGTTCCAGGCTGCCAGCCAGGATCTTTACAACGCACAGCAACAAGCCGGTGGAGCCGGTCCGCAACAGGGTCCGTCTGCTTCTTCCGGACAATCGGGAACAGGTGGCAATAGTAGTGGTGAAAGCGTGACAGATGTTGATTTTGAGGAAGTGAAATAAAATCGCTCAAAAACGATTATCAACAATAGAAAAACCGCAGTAAACGATTGATTTACTGCGGTTTTTGTTTTTTCAAAATTGTCGATGATGATGTTTCGTTGCCGATTTTTATCGTATTTTTGTACCATATTTGTGCCGGAGCATATTTCACGTTGAAGTGGAACTTAAAATACGGACAAGACCTCATTGAAAACCAACTTCTAGTAAGCAAAACAGTAAAAGATAAGTTCCTGAAACATTATAATTCAAAAACTACCTGTATGTTTTCTATCCGCCAAGCAACTATTTCTGATATTTCCGAAATGAAGGATTTGTATCAGAATACCGTTTTAACCGTCAACCGGAAAGATTATTCAGCCGAAGAAGTCGAGGATTGGGCTTCGTGCGGTAATGATATGGCACAAGGGCATGAACTGTTTGCCGAACAGTATTACATTGTGGCTGAAAATAATCAAGGAAAAATAGTAGGCTTTGCTTCCATAAATGATACAGGATATATGCACACTTTATTTGTCCATAATGATTTTCAACATCAGGGAATTGCCAGTTTGCTTTATCAAACACTCGAAAAATACGCAAAGGGAAAAGGGGCTGAAAGAATAACGTCGGAAGTTAGCATCACAGCTCGGCCATTCTTTGAGAAGCAGGGATTTGTAGTGGACGAGGAACAAAAAAGGAAAGCAAACAAACTGTGCCTTACCAATTACAAAATGAGCAAATCTCTTCCGAACTATAAAATCACCGACATCTCAAAGCCAGAATACCCCGAACTCATGAAGGTTTGGGAAGCATCGGTCAGGGCAACGCATCATTTCCTGAAGGAAGAAGATATTTCATTTTTCAGGAAAACCATTCCTGGAAAATACCTTGACATGGTGCGGCTATATGCTGTTCGAGATGCTGAAAACGCAATACGCGGATTTTTGGGTGTGTCGGACGATGCTATCGAAATGCTGTTTATCCATCCTGATGCCAATGGAAAAGGAATCGGTTCCTTCTTGTTGAATTTTGCCGTAAAAGAACTACATTTACACAAAGTTGATGTGAACGAGCAAAACGAGCAGGCTGTTGGTTTCTATCTTCACAAAGGATTTTCCGTTGCCGGTCGG
Source organism: Bacteroidales bacterium (assembly GCA_031551045.1). Lineage (GTDB taxonomy): Bacteria > Bacteroidota > Bacteroidia > Bacteroidales > UBA932 > JAVBOD01. The sequence continues at coordinate 21 of JAVBOD010000012.1, read as the reverse complement.
TCGGAATTGGACGGAACAGGA